>PWVT01000245.1 GCA_003562195.1 Phycisphaeraceae bacterium
ACAAAGACCACCAGCACAAATGCACATCGTCTCCTACTTCCTACTTCCTTCAAAACCACGAAGACAAGTGGAAGAGAGAGTTCCGGGGAATCGTGGCTTCAGATGTGCATGCTGGCATCCTCCAGTTCGTGGGCAAACCGTGTTCCGCTCGGTGGCAATCGAGCGGAACAACTTGATTGTGAGTTCCTTGGCGTGTTGCTGGGGAGAAGTGTGAAAGACGATTTCTGGATGACAGATGGACTCAGCAGAGCAAAGTCTTTCCAAACGATGTGAGGTACGGAGTGTCAGCCGATTCTGGCTCAGCTCCATACCACAGTATCCGGTTCCAATCTTTAACGGGTTGGGCACGGACCAAATGTCTTTTAAGGAGACAAGATCATGAAATTGAAAGGTAAAGCATGGACACCCATGCTCGCGGTATCACTTGTTGCAATGACAGCGGGCGCCGCTATCGGACAAGTGACAGAGGTGTATGACCTCAGTGGCGGTCAGGGATGGAATGAATATGGCACCAACGCGGATGGGTTCGCCGGCATTACCGGCACCCAACCGCAGAACGGAGATGGCTCGCTAGAGCTGCGCACGGACAATGCCAGCGGTAAGGCAGGTGCTCTGTTCGGCGCGCCCCGGTATATCAGTCTGGCGAACGGCGCGCCAAACTTGGGGACGCTTCAACAGTTGGTTGACGGTGAGATAGCGTTCGACATCCGCCGTGACGGCAGCAGCACGGCGGCGGGGCATATCGCGCCAGCGCTCGCCATTCACATCCGAACTGCAGACGATCAGAACGGAGTCTCCGTGAAGTGGGAGCCGACGTACAACGGCTGGCCGACCAACGGACCCGCGTTTCCGGAAGACCAGTGGGAGTCGGTTGACCTGACCAATGACAATTTCTGGATGTGGACAAGCAGTGGCGGCGTCTTGCAGTTCAACGTTACGCTGGAGGATTGGGCGAACGGTGAGGACTTTGGGAATCATCCCGTTCTGGACGGCGACGCCGTCATCATCGGCATCGAAGTCGGTGCCGGCTCCGGTTGGGCCGGTGAGTTCACCGGTTTCGCCGACAACGTCGTGGTCGATTTCGACGGCGGTGATTCGTATCACTGGAACTTCGAACTGCCCCCCGCGCCGCAAGTCGCACTCAATGCTGATGCATCATGCTACGGTGTGGGCGACACCGTGACAGTCACAATCGACCTGACTGGCAACGGCGCAGACGAAATCGTTGGCGGACAGTTCTTCCTGACATATGACACGGGCGTATTAGCGTTTGTCGGTGCAGATCCAGGCCCTGCACCGTTCGACCTTGAGGTTTTTGAGTTCCATATACCGAGTTTCATTGATTATGCGTCTGGTGTTCAGCACGGCAATAGCGGCACCACCGGCGATGCCACGATGGCGGTGCTGACGTTTGAAGCGCTTGTCGATAATGTCTGTGGTGTTGCTGATCTCGTGGAGTTCCGCCCGAACACGCCACCGACGCGTCTCTCCGACAACTTCGGCGGCGAAGTGTTGCCGGACTTGCTCGATCTCAATGCGATCACCATCGACAGTACTGCACCGACGTTCAGTGTACCCGGCACAGCTATCGTCGAATGCGATCAGCAGATGATGCAGATCGCCATTGACGGCTCGCTCGCTGACGAGGCATGGTCAGCGCCGGAGTTCACCGCGACGTTTGGCACATCGCCGCACAGCGTTGATGTCTATGGCTGGGCGACGGCAGATGCGTTCTACTTTGCCTTCGCATCGGAAGACACAACAGTTGACCATCGCGGCAATACCCAGACCGGTGCCGACAATGTGCTCGACATCAACATCGGGCTTGATGGGGACTCCGCACCGTATCGCTACGCGATTCGCAGCAAAGCGCAGGCGGACGCGGGATGGGCTGAGTACAGCGAGATCGACTGCGATAACGGTGACTGCTACTTCGCTTCGTGGGAAGACGTATACAACCAGAACCCCGCTCCTGGCAACTACTGGGAGATTCCCGCAAGCATTGAGATGACAACCAGCTTCGCTACCGGCTATCGCGTGACGGAACTGCGCATCCCAACCGCGCTGCTTTTCGATGGCGATAACGGCTGGGAGAACGCTGCCGGTTCGGAGATTCGGATCGCTGGCACGTTCCAGAGCAATGATGGCGACGATGTCGAATGGATCTTCTTCCCCGATGGAATCAATCACGGCGATGCGGGGACGTATCACACCATGAATGTGACGCAGAGTCTGCCACCGTCGCCCGCCGACACCGGTGGGCCGACGAACGTCGATGACAACTGCGATACCGCTCCGGTCGTGACGTTCTCGGATAGCATCGCCGCCGGCTCCTGCCCGCAGGCATTTACAATCACCCGCACATGGACGGTCACGGATGCCTGTGGCAACAGTGCTTCCGAGGTTCAGATCATTGAGGTCGAGGATACAACCGGTCCTGACCTGACGATCCCCGGTAACGTTCTGGTTTATGCCGATGCAGGGTTCTGCAGCGCGATGGTCGACATCAACAGCACGCAACTGCAAACGTTTGATGAAGACCCTGTTCTCGCGCAAACGCAAACTACTGGCGCATGGTACGTCGATCGCTTTCCCCCGAATGGTTTCATCAGCGAGTTCTTTGATGGTGACAATCGCCTGAAGCACTCGATCGATGCTGGCGACCAACAGTCCGGTGCCTTCGAAAACACGCAGGGACGGAAGTATGACATCCCCGGCACAACGACGATGTCGATCGAACTCTACGTACCCGCTTCGTGGGAAACGACCGGCGAGCGTATGGCTGGATTCTGGGGAACCGCGTTCGATGCGAATGATGACATTTCCCTTTATCCGATCATCGAGTTCACAAGCACGGACAACGACCCTCGCTTCCGCGTCTGGCCCGCTGACCCGTTTACTGGCGATTGGGTGGACCTCGGCTTGCCGACAGGGTTTGCTTATGACCAATGGTACGAATTGACCATCACACTCGATGGAAGCAACGTGACCTTTACTGTCGGTGATCTCAGCCAAACGCTCGGATCAAACAACAGCGTTGAAATCGGCAACGTGATCCTTCAGGGCCATAACTTTGCGCCCGGCGGCATGACGTACAACATCTATTGGGACAACCTGCAGTATGCCACTGCTGCCAATGCCGTGGACAACTGTGATTCCAGCCCGGTCATCACCGCAACGAGAAGTGACGGCCAGGATCTCGGCGATCCCTACCCCGCCGGCATCACCACCATCACGTGGACAGCGACCGACGCTTGTGGCAACAGCACAAGCGAAACCCAGACCATCGAGGTCATTGGCGACAACCAGATGATCGCCGATGTTTCCATCGAAGGACTCGGCAGTGTTCCATCACTGGAGCGTTGCATCACGTTCGAGTTGATCCCGACCGGCGGTGGAATCCCGGTCGTCGTGCAGCAGACAGTCGAGTTGATCAACGGCGAGGCGTTGGGCGTTGTTGTCGATGTGCCGTGCGGTGATTACGAGTGCATCACCGCTCGCGATCCGCTGCACACGCTTGCCAACACCGGCGATATCAACGTCGACGGCACACTCTATGTTGCAGATAACTTCGGTGACTTGTTGCAGGGCGACCTGAACGACGACGGACTGGTCGACATTCTCGACTTCGGTATCTACGTCTGGCAGTCCGGTCTTGCTAACCCGGCAGTCGGCGACAGCCCATGCGGCACGCCGTTCCCACATGCGGATATGTCGGGCGACGGGCTCGTCCATATCAATGACTTCACGTTCATCCAGTATAACTTCCTTGAAGTCGATCAAGCATGCCCGGTCACGGTGATGGCGGGCACACGCAACGCTCGGGTGGTGGTGCCCAAGGGCCCTCAGCCGCGCACCAGTGTAAGTGTGCGTGAACTGCACCGCATGGGCCTCGGCCACCTTGCGGTTGCCGATCTCAATGGTGATGGTGTGGTGGATGAGACGGACATTGTCTTGTTCCTCCACGGTGCAACGCCGTAACGCAGTTTTCCAACCCCGGCTGGAAGGGCGAGGGCCCTTCCAGCCGTTTCAAAGGACGCGTCAGAAACCACGCAACAGAACGCCCGGCTGGAGATAACAAATGAAGATGCACTCAATCATGATGACGGCAGTATTAGCGAGCGGATCGCTTGCGGTCGCTGCGCAAGCCGATCTGCTTGCGTACTGGAACTTCAATGACTTGGACATCCCTGGCACAGGAACGACCAATGTTCCAGGCGATGGCAACGTGCCGCTCTCCATATCGGCGGATGCCGGAACAGGTGATTTATCCCTCGCTGACTGGGGCGGCTCGGTACAGGACTTCGCGGGCAGTACGCTCAATGCGCTGTTCGGTGACGCGAGCGGCGCATCCCTGTCGCTCCAACATGGCAGCGGCGGCCTCGACGGCAATGGAACGTGGATTGAGTTTTCGATTTCCATGTCCGGCTACGAAAATCTTCAGCTCTCTTGGGCCGGCCGGGGCACGGGATCGGGCTTTAGCAGCAATCAGGTTTCATATTCAACGGATGGCGTGACCTTCATTGACTTTGGTGGCCCCTACGACAGCACCCAAACCAGCTTCGAACTGTACGAGTTTGATTTTGGAAGTTTGCTGGATGACGCCAATGACGTCACGATCCGCATCACGTTCGACGGCGCCACCACTGCCGCCGGCAACAACCGCCTTGACAACGTCCAGTTCAACGCCACGCTGATCAGCCCGGACCCTGTGGCTGTCTCGCTTAACGCGGATGATGACTGCTACGGAGAGGGCATCGGAGATACCGTGAGCGTCAGCATTGATCTGAGCGGTGACGGCGTGACAGAAGTCGTCGGTGGACAGTTCTTCATGGAGTATGACCCGACGGTGCTCGAGTTTGTCAGCGCTGAGCCAGGTGATTCGCCGTTCAGCCTGGAGATTTATGAGTTCCACGTCATGGGCATCATCGACTATGCAGTCGGTGTTGGCCACGGCGAATCGGGAACCACCGGTGACGCGACGCTGGCAGTGCTGACTTTCACAACGCTCCAAGAGGGATGTGACGTGTCGTCGCTCGTTCAGTTCCGGCCGAACTCGCCGCCAACGCGTTTGGTCGACGACTTCGGCGCAGAAGTGCTTCCGGACCTAGCGGACCTTGGCCAGATCACGATTGACGGGACGGCACCCGTGCTGTCCATCCCGTCTGATTGGACGGCCGAGTGCGATGAAGCAACAGATCCCGCAAGTACAGGAGGGTTCGCGACCGCCGTTGACAACTGCGATAACGAACCCGACATCAACTTTAGTGATGTCGTCGACCTCAGCGGCTGCGGCGGCTACACCGGCACGATCACCCGCACGTGGATCGCCACCGATGCCTGCGGCAATGTGGCCACACAGGACCAGATCATCACGATCGAGGATACCACTGCGCCGGTGCTGACCATTCCGGGTGACATTCTCGTGTACGCCGATGCCGGGACCTGCGAGGCAGACCTATCACCGGCCAATTTCCTCACTGGCGAGGCGTTGGGCGACGGTACCTCTGCCAATCTCGGTGCTGAAGGGTTCGAATTGACAGTGACTGAGAATGAGTTTGGTTACGCGTTTGTTCGATTGCACATCCCTGATGGCATCGAACTTCAGGACATTACGTCACTGTCATACTCCTCGAAGTTCACTGATCCGATCACCGGTGGAGGCAGTTTGTTGATCATGCTCAACATTGACGCTGATGATGACGGCGCTCTGACCGGAACGGCATTGGAATGGGCCATCCAAGGATTTGATCCCGCTGTCCTTGGTGGCGACAACTTCCTGATGGGAGACGGCTTCCTGTACATTACCAATCCTGAGACATCGTTCTCCTGGCATGATGCGCTTGCTTCGTCCATGATCTATTGGTGCGGGAACGATGATCGCGACAACCTTTCCAATGACATCTTCCATGAGTTCTTCGACATCGTCCCGGGCATGTTGCCGGTGCATGACATAGAAGCAACAAGCATGGTGTATTCGATCGACTTCTCCGTCCATGATCCATGGGCTGATGGTGGGACGGTGGTCGTGAATGCGGTGGAACTGAATGGTTCGACTTACACCGCTGGTGGGTCCGCCGTCGGCGTCGCCACCGCAACGGACAATTGCGACCCCAGCCCGGTCATAACCGCTGTGCGCAGTGACAGCTTGCCGCTCACCGATCCCTACCCCGCCGGCATCACCACCATCACTTGGACCGCTACCGACGCCTGCGGCAACTCCGCCAGTGATACCCAGACCATCGAGGTCATCGGCGACAACCAGATGATCGCCGATGTGTCCATCGAAGGTCTCAGCAGTGTTCCATCATTGGAGCGTTGCATGACGTTCGAGTTGATCCCGACCGGTGGTGGAACCCCGGTGGTTGTGCAACAGACAGTCGAGCTGATCAACGGCGAGGCGCTGGGCGTTGTTGTCGATGTGCCGTGCGGCGATTATGAGTGCATCACCGCACGTGATCCGCTGCACACGCTGGCCAACACCGGCGACATCAACGTCGACGGCACGCTCTATGTTGCAGATAACTTCGGTGACCTATTGCAGGGTGATCTGAACGATGATGGACTGATCGACATTCTCGACTTCGGTATCTACGTCTGGCAGACCGGCGTAAACTACGGCTTCATCGATACGCCATGCGGAACAGCTGCCCCGCATGCGGATATGTCCGGTAGTGGGAACGTCAGCACTGCGGACTTCACGTTCATCAGTAACAACTTCCTCGAAGTCGATGAGACCTGCCCGATCACATTGATGGCTGGTCAGCTTCGTCGTAGCCAGACCGCTCCACAACCGCGCACGAGCGTGACGGTTCAGGAGCTGCACCGCATGGGCCTCGGCCATCTTGAAGTGGCTGACCTGAACGGTGACGGTGTGATCGACGCGTTGGACTTCGCTGCATTCTTGCACGGTGTTCGACCGTAACTCCACCCAACTCAGCCCGGTCGGCGAAAGCCGACCGGGCTGAGTTACTGTATTAAGCTGAAACAATGAACGGTCTGCATTCACATGATTTCCATGTCCTCCATGCGTCTCCTTCTGGAGATGCGATCCGGGTGGTTAGCGCTACTCGGATCGCTTTCGAATCGTGCTGTGTACGATGATTTTTTAAAGAAAGAACAACAATGAATCACAACGTGTGCCGTGTAGTTCTCGTATGGTGTTTCGCAATGCTGACAGCGCCGTTGGCTAGTGCGATTGAGACCCCAACGCTTGAGATCGTCGTTGCCAAGGACCAGGGGCCGTTGGAGCCAGGCGAACCGGTAACAGTCGTCTTGCGTATGCACTCACTAGGTGGACAACTTGCTACAGGGTTTCAGGCGTTTATAGAGTTTGATCAACAGGTGCTTACATTCATCGAGGGTACCTACACCGATGAACCGTTCGGACTGCCAATCCTTGACCCGATTGTTGCGGTTGACGGAACGATTGACATGGCGTCCGGGATTAATCAGTTCGTCGGCCAGCAACCGACTTCGGACGATGCCGCGCTTGCGAGTCTGACGTTTATCCTGAACGAGGAGCATTGTCTGGAATCGTTGCAGTTTCGTGATCACGAGCCACCAACACGAATCAGTGATACCGTTGGCAACGAAATCACACCGCTGGACCTGGTTGTCCCTGCAGACATTGGCCCCTCGCCGGATATCAATGGTGACGGTGTTGTCAATGTCTCGGATTTGTTAATATTGCTATCGCTCTGGGGCACAAGCGATTGTCGAGCTGACTTTAACGGGGATGGTGACGTGAATGTCTCAGACTTGTTGATCCTGCTTGCAGCGTGGGGGTAAGATGCGCCCTGCATTGGCTGATTGGTAGGCAGGATCTTGACCAACGAAATTTGAAGATCATAGTCCACGTGTTCGTTTCCAGTGACAGCACGTTGCTGCGCTGTTGTTTGACCATATGGAGACACGTTCGATGGACGAAGGTCCGAGTTACAAACCCGGAAGTCAGGCGCATTCGCGTCACAGCAATTCCCAGTTTGCGGGATCGCTGGATGTGGTTGTGGCCTGTGTGATTTATCCACGGGCAACCTAGCCGGGGGCGACTTGCCTCGTTACCGCTGCATGCCAGCGGTTCTGCTCCAGCAGAAAAGCGAGGTAAATCATGACCTCCTCCTGTCGTGGATTCTGATGAAGGTCGGCCACGACGATCAAGGACTTCACCGGTCTTGCGCTGTACTTCGTTTTGATCGCAGGGCTGATCGGCGTGCAGGAGGACGCGATCGACGATGCTGTCGTACTCGCCGAGCTGGCGACAACCGCAAACAGTAGTACAGGATACTGATTGGTATGACAGAAAATACAGGTATTTCCTGCAACCGAACTCAGTATCCAGCAAGAGATAGTAGCATGTGCTACACTTTGTCCGCCGATCGTCGGGTCCTCGTGCCCATCGGTCGGCGGGGAACGGAGACGAACCAATGCTCATGAGCGATTTCATCTTGCGCATCAGCCTGGCACTGCTCTTCGGCGCGATCATCGGCTTTGAGCGCCAGTGGCGGCAGCGAATGGCCGGACTGCGTACAAACACACTCGTCTCCACCGGTGCGGCGCTTTTCGTCACACTCGCGGTGATGACCGATGATGAACTGAGCCCCACGCGTATTGCAGCACAGGTCGTCTCCGGCATTGGTTTTCTTGGCGCAGGTGTGATCACCAAGCAGGGCGCGACCGTGCGTGGCCTGAACACCGCTTCCACGCTGTGGGCTTACGCCGCCGTTGGTGTGCTGGCCGGGTCGGGCTTTCTCATGCACGCCGCGATCGGCACAGTTGCCGTGCTCATTGCCAACACCGTGCTTCGTCCGTTGGTCGATCTGATCAATCGTCAGCCGATGGATGAAACGGAAATCGAAACACACTATCGCTGTGATCTCGTCATTCGCAGCCAGGACGAAGCGACCGTTCGCGGCCTGCTCTTGAAGTACGTCGAGGATGAGCCGCTGACGTTTCGTGCACTTTCCAGCGAAGACATTGCCGACGGATCGAAGATCCAGGTCGAGGCGGATCTTTCCACCACTGGCCGCGATGATCGTGTGATGGAGCGCATTGTCAGTCGTCTCAGTCGCGAACCGACCGTGAGCAGCGCGAGGTGGGAGATCATTGAAGATCAGCCGCCGGAACTCGAAACTTAAACACTTCTTTTCTAAGACACTTTCCAAGCGATTGGAGCTCGCATCATGCAACTTTCAACAACGCATTTGACCATCATGCCTCTCGCCTGCTTAGTGGCTGCCTCATCGGCGCCGGCCCAACTGTTCAATCAGGGAGTGCCGCTTGAGGAGTCACACGCTCTTGGCGTTCTCGAGGAACAAACGGTCGAGCGCGATCCTCGCCCGCTCGCGCCGGAGCCGACACCCTTCACCATCGAACCCGGCCGACTCGCGATTGAGCTCGACATTATCAATTTCGCGTATGACCGGCACAATCCTGATCGTGCCAATGAACGTGTTCGGGCCTGGGAGTGGCCGCTGCTGTTTCGCTACGGCGTAATGGATGACCTTGAGATTCAGTTCGGCATGGAGGTGTATGTCCGCGAATCCGTGCGCGACCGTGATGCTGGCACACGTGAAACCGCCGACGGCTTTGGCGATGTCACGCTCGGCCTGAAGTATAACCTCTGGGGCAACGATGACTGGGATCGTGACATCGAAGGCGCGACCGCACTCGCGCTCATTCCATACCTCCGTCTGCCGACGAATCGCCACGGATTGACCAGCCGCGCCGTCGAAGGCGGTGTGTTCGTGCCGTTCGCCATCGAGGATGTGCTCGGCTTCGAGATCGAATGGACGCCCGGCTTCCATGCAATCCGCAACAGCAGTGATGATGACTATGAGTTCGAGTGGTCAAGCTTGCTGATTCTCAATCGCGCGATCGTTGACGGCCTTGACGGGTTTGTTGAGTTTGAGTCATTCGTCAACAGCGAAAGCGGCGAGCCGTGGGTCGGCCAGTTGGCGAGCGGACTGACATGGGATATCACCGACAACACAGTTCTCGAAGGCGGTGTCGGCTTCGGACTCACCCGATCTGCAGACGACTTCAGCGTGTTCCTGACCTTTGTGCAGAGGTTTTGACCACAGGTACGAACCGCTTTGCAACTCATCATGACAACGTGCGAGAGGACGGCACGAAAAGGCCCTTCAATCGCGAGATTGAAGGGCCTTTTCATATTCAAGTCGGGGCGAGAGGATTTGAACCTCCGACCTCCTGACCCCCAGTCAGGCGCGCTAACCAAGCTGCGCTACGCCCCGAGCGAAGCGGACAGGGTGGGATTCGAACCCACGGTACGGACTAAGCCGTACACGGCATTTCCAGTGCCGCTCCTTCAGCCGCTCGGACACCTGTCCCGATATCGGTATCAGACCCATCGACCGAATCGCGGATTACCTCCATGACTTCCTGTGGGCTGACACTTGCGATAGTGTACCGACGTGAGCCAGCCAAACAAGCCAACTCCCGAAAATGCCGCTCGCGGTGTTGCACGCCCCTCACACAAGGGCATGACGCCAGGACCTCAACGCCGATCCAAGTCGACCCTTGCAGGGATCTACGTGATCAATAAACCGATGGGCATCAGCTCCATGACGGCTGTGGAGGTCGTTCGTCGTAAGGCGGGCAACACCAAGACCGGTCACGCGGGCACGCTTGACCCCCGCGCCACTGGCGTTTTAGTGCTTGCGCTCGGTTCGGCGACCAAACTCATCAATCGACTCATGGATACCGACAAGCGCTATCGCACTGCAATCGACCTGCGCGCGTTCACCACGACCGATGATCTGGAAGGCGAGGCGACGCCCGTCGATGTCGCGCAGCCGCCCACCATCGAGCAGGTGCGGGCTGCGCTGTTGCAATTCGTCGGCAACATCATGCAGCGGCCGCCGCAGTTCAGCGCGATGAAGGTCGATGGCAAACGCGCTTACAAGATGGCCCGCAAGGGCGAAACCGTGGAGATAGCCGCCCGGCCGGTCGTTGTTCACAGCATCGAATTGCTGCGTTACGAATGGCCGTTCGTCGAGATTGCCATGCACTGCGAGAAGGGCGTGTACGTCCGCAGCCTCGCCCGCGACCTCGGCGAAGCGCTCGGCACCGGCGGCCACTGCACCGCCATCCACCGCTCAGCCGTCGGCCCGTTCAACGAGACGATGGCCGTGCCGCTGGATGAAGTTCCGCAACCGCTGACGCAGGAGCATCTGATGACGCAGGAGCAGGCGCTGGCGATGCTGCGCTGATGTTGTAACTTCGAAACGGGCGCCGTTTAGCGGGCTGCGCCCCGCCGCCCATCGAAACGTCGAAACGATTTTGTGCCGCATCAGTCCCAGTTGTTCAGCATTATCAGCAGGTCGGAGACATCCACCACACCGTCGCCGTTGAGGTCGGCGGGGCATAGTGCCGGATCCCCGCACGACCCCCAGGATTGCAGCAAGAGAAGCACATCCGACTGATCGACGCTTCCGTCGTAGTTCAAGTCACCGGGCTTCCAATCGGTCTGGCAGCCGGTCCATTTTGCAATCCTTCGAGAACTATGTCCTCCAGCGACGTCGAAGAGACCGCCCACAAACAATGCCGGCCCGGTGCCATCGTTAAAGGTAGTCATTGCGCTTGCTGAGTTACTCAAACCCGTGCCTAAAGGTGACCAGAGAGTGCCATTCCACTTTCGTATGCGGAGACCACCGAGGCTTCCGCCGGCAATAAGCCATGGTCGAACACCGGTTCCATCGTCGAACACCTGGAATGCACTGATTCCGGATGTCGAGATGACATTCCCCATGGCGTCAACAAGGGGGCTCCACTGGGTGCCGTCCCACTTCGCGATTCCAACCGCCGACGCTCCTCCGGCAGCGTTAAAGAAACCGCCTGCGTATAGAGCGGGGCCGTTACCATCGTTGTACACTGCCAAGGCGCTGATGCGCGGTCCGCTTCCTGTGACTCCGCCACCGACCGATGACCATGTAGTCCCATCCCATCTGGCGATGTGGTTCACTAAGGTCCCGCCGGCGTGCGTGAAGCGACCGCCAACGTAAAGAGCGGGTCCGGTTCCATCATCGAAAACCGCCATTGCGAGCGCTGCCGGAGTAGCGGAGGTGTGATGCAGGCCGGAGCCAAGTGCATGCCACTGCTGTCCGTCCCACTTCGCGATCCTGTTGGCAAAGATGCCCCCGGCAATCGTAAAGTTACCGCCGACAAAGAGTGCAGGGCCGGTCCCGTCGTTGTGAACGAGCATCGTGCCAGCACTGGTATTCACGCCGCCTCCAACGTCGGACCACTCGCCGTTCGCCCATCGCGCAATACCCGTCGCAGGTGTTGTGAACGGCCCCGATGCGTACAACGCTCCCTCGAAAGCCACCAAGCGGGAGACTGCACCATCCATTCCTTCGCCTACGCCTTCCCATGTCGCGCCATCCCAGCGTGCAATTCGCTGAGCGGGCAACTCACCTGCGTAGGTGAAGAGGCCGCCAGCGTAGAGCTTGTATCCCGTTCCGTCATCGTAACCGAACAACGTGCTGACAGAGTGGTTGAGTCCCTTGTGCACCCCGTTGTAGATGCCGACCCATTGCTGGCCGTCCCACATGGAAAGCGTTGTGGGCTCTCCCATTTCGTTCCAGGTGACACCGGTCCCGTAAAGTGACGCACCCGTGCCATCGTCAAAAACAGCCAGGTCATAGGCGCCATAAGCCAGGCCGCTCATCGCGGTCCACTCGACGCCATCCCAGCGTGCCGCTCCCTGAATGGGGTTACCTCCCGCCGACCATAACCAGCCGGCAACGTAGAGATGTGATTCACCCTCGAAATCGGACACGAGCAGCGAATTCGCATTCGATCCAGCAAGTCCGCCACCGACACCCGACCAGTCCTTTCCATCCCATCTGGCGATGTTCTGGTAGGGCTCGCCGTTGACCGAGTTGAAGTTTCCACCAACATAGAGCGCAGAGCCGTATCCGTCGTCGAACGAGGCAAGCGACCAGACTGAGGGGCTTCCACCACTGCCACCGCTGAACTGCGCGTCCAAATTGAACCACTGTGAACCATCCCAACCGGCGACTCGATTCGCCGGTATACCACCCGCACTTGTGAAGAGGCCGCCGGCAAACAGCATGCTTCCCGTTCCCAGGTCGGCGGAAACGAGAGCA
Organism: Phycisphaeraceae bacterium; assembly: GCA_003562195.1. Lineage (GTDB taxonomy): Bacteria > Planctomycetota > Phycisphaerae > Phycisphaerales > SM1A02 > PWVT01. Next base: position 13,131 of record PWVT01000245.1, read on the forward strand.
TACACATGCACCACTCCAGACGAGTAATCCATGCCGGCCCCGAGTGCTGACCACTGCTTGCCGTCCCATCGCGCAATTCGATTAGCCGATTGCCCCCCTGCGGAGGTGAAGGTTCCGCCGACGTACAGAGCCGTGCCTTTCGCATCTTCATGGATGGCGAGGCTCAAGACACTCCCGCCGGCTACACCCTCGCCCACCGCATGCCACATTTCGCCGTCCCATTTGGCGATGCGGCTGGCATTGACGCCCCCCGCGGTGGAGAACGAGCCGCCAGCAAACAGCGCCGGCCCCGAACCATCGTCGTGAACGATTAGCGCCCTCACCCCACTGTTCATTCCCCCGCCAACTGAGGACCACGTCGATCCATCCCACTTGGCAATGTAGTTAAACGTTTCGCCACCGGCCGAGACGAAGTCTCCACCCACATACAGCGCTGGGCCTGAGCCGTCGTCAAACACTGCTGCCGCGCGGCTTTGGTTGTCAATGCCCGTGCCGCTAAAATCTGTTGACCAATATGGCTCGCATTGGGCATTGACCTGGTGGTGCTCGATTGCATCTGCCGTCTCAATGAAAGTCGGTTCGAGTCCATCATGGGCGCCCGCCTCTCCAAGGATGATAATTAATACTGCAATGCCGCACGCTCTTGTGAAGGCTCGATTCATTACAAACTCCTTTCGATCGATGACGTTACAGCGACACTCCCTGTATGCGTCACCTGTGCCCAAGTTCGCAACGAGCGCTGATCCGCTATGCGGAACAGCGTCGTGAACTTCTTGAAGAAATGTACCGGAGCGCCGACGATACGCGCAGATTGACGTGAGCCAAGGCCCCGACTACGACCAGTTGCTAGAAACAATGTACCTCGAAACTGGGCCGGGACAAACAGATTCAGATAAGAATCTGATTCTTGGTGGGGAAAGCCGCCTTTGATCTCCGGCATTCGGCGGTCGTAAAGTGCAGCCGGCTCAATCAGCCTTGGCGGACTCAGCCTCCTCCGCCTGTTTCTTCTTGTTTTGCTTCGCTTCGACCTTATTGATGTGGATCATCAAACACGCCATGCCGGTCAAGAGCATGACATCTGCAATATTGAAGACCCACGGGAAGATTTCGGGATTGTTGCCCGGCCATCGCCAACCAAATGGCAGATGCCATCCCGGAAGCATATGCAGGAAGTCTCGCACCACACCGTAGACAATGCGGTCATAGAGATTCCCCAGCCCGCCTGCGATGATCAAGCCCAGCGCGACGTGGGCAAGGTACGAGCGGTTCGTCGTGTATCGGCAGAACACGAACACGCCTACCGCCAGCGCGGCAAGTGTGAAAACAATGAAGAAAAATCGTTGGTCAGCACCGAGGCCAAAAACAGCACCACGATTGATGACCAGCCGAAAATCCAGCAATCGCGCCGGTAACACGCGAATCCCGTCGTGGTAAGGGATG
>PWVT01000223.1 GCA_003562195.1 Phycisphaeraceae bacterium
ATGCCTCGACGTATGGTGCATTATTTTATCGATATTGAAGGCATCCAAACACCGCAAGGTGCACGCAATATGCTTACACGAGTGTAGTTCGCAGCGTTCAGCGACGTTGCAATAAATCGCGGCAATAACCATCAAGAAACCTCGCGCCAAACGGTTCACTGTATGTGCGCTGAAGTAACATAAAACACGGCCAGAGGTTGCCTTCCACCAAGAGCGGGCCATCTGGTGCCAGCGCAATGTCCCAGCCAACAATCTCATTGTCCGGCACAGTCTGATGCGCTCGAATAGCCAGATCAGCGATAGCATCCCAGTGCGCGAGCGTTTCGCCCGTGATTGGCGCGTTCGTGTCCGGGTGGGCATCGACGCGCGGCAGTGTTGGCGATTTGCGAACAGCCGGCCCCAGCGTGCCGCTGCGCACGTCAATCGGCGACACCAGTGAACCCTTGCTGAAATTGTCAACCGCAGTATCGCCGGTCGGCATTTTGAACGCACCGAGGAACACTTCGATATCGCCATTGGAACTACGACGCGTCATCACGCGTGTGGTGCAAAGGCCGATTTTGGAATACGGCTCGTGCTTTGGATGCTTGATGACACACGGCTGCACAAGGTAGGGCGAAGTGCGCGACAGTGTGCGGACGTGCGAGACAAGTTCGTTCCACCCGGCCGGCTCGGACGCAGCATTTGAAACATACTGTCCATCACCGCTGTGGTTCCATCGCTGCGCACCTCGTCCGCCAGTCATGTTGGTTGGCTTTATGAAAATGTCGCATTGCGGGTCTTCATCGCCTGCGTTGAACTGAACGTGGCCATCTTTCACCACAGCGATGTCTTGTAGCGTGGGCAAACCGTGTTGATGAAAGTGTGCTGCGGCTCGAACTTTGTCGTTCATCAACACAGCATCAACTTGGCCATTGATCTGCCGTAGTACTGCCAGCATTTCATGCTGGTGTACAAACTCTGTTGCGCAGGCGCGGTGTTCGGGGCGATGCATTTCAAATTGGTAATAACTTGGCGGCGGCACGACTGAAACGAATGCCAGGCGACATTGTGTGAGAAACTGCCTGAGCAGGCCCGGCCCGCCCGTGCGGCGAATGTGCGGCCCGTATTGGCTGGTCATGAATGCTGCAGATGCCACGGCATGCACCGGCCAAAGCAGCCCAGCAAGCACCAGCCCGGCGCGGCGCAGCGGCGATCGCCTGCGCGACCACTGATGCCGCGCATACACCGCGTTGATGCGTGAGCGAAAGCTGTTTCCCTGCCACACCAAGCCGCGCAGCGGACACAGGCAGAACCCCTGTGCGAATAAAACTCGTAACCACCACGTCGGAAGCCGCACCATACGAAGCTCCCCCATTCAGAAACAACCAATCTACTTGGCGAGCCGGTGCGGTGCAATCGCTTTTATCAGGTAAAGACGTTATCGCCCTCACATGGCCGAAACCGCCACGAAGCCGGGTCGGTAAGGTTTGCATCGGCCAGCGGGCTGGAGGGCGCTGCTTTGAACAGCAGGTGTTGTGCGCCCAGCGGGACAAACCCAAGCGTGCGCAGACCGCCGCTGCCCAGTGATGCGGGCAGGCAGAGTTCCACTGCATCGGCGTGGCGTGCAGCCAGTTCGCGTGTCACCAACAGCGCAAGGCCGCGAACGCTCAAGCGGCGATCGTCGAAGATCAGCCAGTCCTGCAGGGAGCCGAGCAGAATATCGCGAAAGCCACGATGTGATGCGGTTTCGTGATAGCGAAGTTTGGTCAGTGCATACCCCACGGGTTGGTGTTGCTGATCGGTGATGAGAAACAGGTCCTGACGGTTGCGCGGGTGCGGCTCGAAACAGCCGCGGAGCATCCAGTTGATCGACGCGACGGTGCGCTCAACCGCGACGGGGATATCGCGCGGCGTGAGTAGCTCGGCCCATGTATCAGGCATGGCATCAACGCGCTCGATGCGCAGGTCACGTGATGTCATACGGCGCGCGCAGGCGAGCACGCCATGATGAGCCGTCACAACGACATTGCCCCCCGCAGCCAAGGCTTTGCCAAGCAGACCAGATCCGAGCAGCCGCTCGGCGACCGGCCGCGCGGTGCGCAGATGGATGTACCGCTGCATGGGAAAGTCAGTCCAGCCACACTTGCGGTAGATGGGCAGAAGCATTTGCGACACGCCACAGGAACAGCAAGTTTCGTGCACGGCTTCCCGGTGCTGGGCCAGTGCTTTGCCGATGCCCTTGCCGCGATGGTGTTCGGGGACATACATTCCCGAACCCCAGGAGGTGATGATGCGCTGGTCATGAACGAGCAGCGCGCCAGGCATGAGATCGACCCTGCCGACAACAGCACCGTCGCTGATGGCCAGCAGTTGCACCACTGTCTCCGGGTCATCGGTGACCGGATTCTTCAGCACAATCTCACGTTTGGTTCGCGTCATTGGCGCTATGCCATCAGGATCCACCCACCGACACCATGGATCGTCCGTGCGCAAATCGCCAAGGGTGATGTGCTCAATGGAAGTGGTCGTCGTCATCACAGGATGCGGTCACGAGCAAATGTGAGAGATGGCGTTACGAGCCGGAATCACGGTTTGCCAGCCATGCTTGGTGGCTGACCGTCATGCGCAACACGCAACTCCTCCGGCGAGGGCAGATCGTCCGGGCGGGGCCGATCACGGATCACCTTGGCAGGGTTGCCAGCCACGATCACACCGGGGGGGACATCGCGCGTGACAACAGCACGCGCACCGACGATCACGTTATCCGCGATGGTGACATCCGGCCCGATGAACGCATCGGCACAAATCCACACACCGTTTCCGATTGTGATCGTTGATCGCTCAAGCGGAAGGTTGCTCTTCGTGTAATCGTGGCTGCCAGCACACAGATGTGCGTGCTGTGAGATCACAGTGTGGTGGCCGATTGTGATCGCGCCAAGGTTATACACGTTGCAATCGTCGCCGACGAATGAGTACTCGCCCATCGTGAAGAGCCAGGGGTGCATCACGCGGGCGGTGGACTTAATTTTCGAGGTGTCCGTCAGATTTGCACCAAACATGCGCAGCAGCATCCGCCGCATGCGGCTGGATCGGCGCGGTGTAAAGCGAAAGAGTGTCGCCTGCACGATTAACCAGATCCGGCGACGGATGTACTCACCCTTCGGATACGGCAGCTTGGCGGTGGTATCCAATCGCTGATACACATCCAGCGGTGAATTGGAAGTCGGGTCGGTCATCGTTCTGAGGCATTATCGGCGTTTGTGGCGATCGACTCGCTCAACATTCGTTGTAAGCCAGTGGCAAAATCAACAATTGGCCCATAGCCGAGAATCGATCTGGCTCGACTGATATCCGCCTGTGAATGTCGCACATCACCGGCGCGAGGGTCGGCAAAGGTGGGTTTCACATCAAAGTCCATTGCCTTGCCCATGACGTCAAGCACCTCGAGAAGACTGATTCGCGACCCCGTGCCGATGTTGATGACCTCGCCGGCGAGGGGCTTTTCGCATGTTGCAGCGAGCAGGTTTGCGTGCACCACGTTGTCCACATGCGTGAAGTCTCGCGTCTGTTTGCCATCACCGAAGATCATCGGTTGTTTGCCATTGGAAAGGGCTTTGTGAAAGGCGGAAATGACCGCGGCATAGGGGGAGTCGGGATTCTGTTTCGGGCCGAAGATATTGAAATAACGCAAACTGACCGTGGAAAGTTCGTAGCATCGGCCGAAGGCAGCCAGCAGCGTCTCACTGGCAACCTTGCTGGCTGCATATGGTGACCAACAATCCGGCGCGGTGGACTCGCGGCTGGGCAGTTCCGGCTCGTTGCCATAGGCCGCTGCGGAGGCAGCGAAAATGACACGCTTGGCTCCGCCATCTCTGGCCGCCTCCAGCACGCGTTGCGTGCCGACGATATTCACCTGCAAGCACTCGTCCGGCTTTTCAACGCTTTCCG
>PWVT01000225.1 GCA_003562195.1 Phycisphaeraceae bacterium
AGTTCGATAACCGACCCTTACCAGACGATCTCGGGATTCGTAGAGGAGTGGCCGTGCGAGCCGTGTGACCCCGAAGACCCCGATTGCGATCCGGGAGAAGAGCCGCCTGTGCCGTGTGAGGCAATTAGGTATGATTTTCTTTTTCCACAATCATTCGATGAACCTTGGGTGCCAGCGGCATTTCCCTGCGTACCTGTAACTGGAACGTCTGTTGTCAACGCCGCAAGCAAGACAGTCAACGGCCGCGCTCGGGCTGTAACCAGTGGGGGGGGGAACTGCTTCCAGGTTGCAAAATCACCGCACCTTTACGGCTTCTTTTTGCTGATCGTCGATTTTATTGGAGACTGCTGCAACTGCGTGGTTACGTACAACGCGAGTGCGGAGATTAATGCACGCGTAAGTGCGTCAGGTGGGGGTCCCGGCTCGTGGGCGTCGGCGGCGAGCGCATCCGGCTATATTGCTTTTGATCTCGGTTGCGGCCAGTGGGGAGTGAGTGCACAAGTGGGTCGGACCAATTCTCAGGCAACAGGTAACCGCGTGGTAGTTGGAAATGCTCCACCCGACCAAGGCAACCAAACCTGCGTTGTAGAAGGTTGCATACCTTCATACATGACAGTTTCCACCTACTCGTTCGTAATGGGGACATCAAATGCTCCCGACGGTTCATCGGCCAGTGGGCTTGCGCAGATCTGGAGTGTTCTTGACAGCTTGAGTGCGTCCGCGCAACACACTGATTGCGAGTTCGTTCTTGACGAATGCTGATCGTTGACGAGGATATAGCATGGCGACTGCTTCTACGAACTGCAGAACACGCGTTCGAACTGTTTGCCTATTCTACTTTGTCTCCTGCTGCCTCGTCGGTGGCAACCTCGTCATGCTCGCTCCAATGCGATGGACTGTGTTCCATCTCAAGCCGGACTTCATGCATCCGGCGCAACCCGTCCTTAAACAGGACCGAAATGATCCAGCCACGCTTGTTTTCCAGGATGGGCTGGGTCGGTGTGGGCGCCCTTTCCTATTCGGGCAATTGATGAGCGCGTGCAACGGCGTCGCATCAAGCACCTAGCTGAAATCTCGCGGTTCGCCGTATGGGTCGAAGAGGTCAAAGAGCCGCAATATGTGCTCGGCTCCTGGGTGGTCAATCAGCCGCAACATCTGCTCGGCATCTGGGAGGGGCGAGACACGTGGAGGCCCATTGACGGTTTATCGATCCACTTCGTGTTTCCGAACGCGCTTGATCTTCCGCCCGGTAAATACGAAGTTACGGTTTATCATTGCGCGGATCCGCCGTGGGGCTGGGGGGGGGTGCGACAGCCTTGCGCCACATCCCAGCAACGATAGCGAACCCAATCGTCTGGCGCTTCCCGGCCAGTTTCTACTTCAGCATAACATCTACACCACGTCGATCACCATCGACGCCCCCGAGTAAGTTATGTCGGTTTCTCATCGCTCAACGTGGCTGCTTCTGGTACTGGTTATCGCCCCAGCGCTTGCGATGGCCGCGTCTCTTCTTGCCATTCAACTCGTCGCGTTTCAGGTTCATCTGGATTTGCCGACATCCGAGGCGTTTGGGCGGATCAGGGCGGACCTCGCAGGAATCAACCACGACACCGGCCCGTTGGCTTTTGCGCTGATATTCATCGGCTATGTGATGAATTTCGGGATCATTGCGGTGCTGGCCGTGGTTGGCATGAAATGGTTCGACAGACGGCGAGCGTCATGCTTCTACATTGTGGGCGTTGTAGTCCTGCTGGGCATCGCAGGCATGCGATCCTGGAACGTTTGGACGCCGCGCATGCAGTTCGCCTGGACTTGGAGTTTCACCCCAGGATTTTCGGAAGAAACGGTATGGCTTGACTATTGGGTCGGGTATCCGCCCTACGCGCTGCCACTGGCGCTGCTATGCGCATTGGCGATCGCATCACTGCCGCTGTTTCGAGAAGGCTCGCTGCACCGTATGAAGCGCGGCGTGTGCCCGAAGTGCAGTTATGACTTGCGAAACGAAACAAAGGACGGGGGCCCGGAGTGTGGCTGGAATCGCAGCGGTCCGCACGCAGGGAAAGAACAATGGCGAATAGTCCAACGCAGTGCCGCATGGCGCAAGCGCGCCTGGTTCATTGGCGGCTGGTCCGTCATTGTGTTGTTTGTCGTAGTGGCGAACCTGGCACAACTGCGTTCGATCATGCCTCATGTCACGCGGCACACGCTCAACATGATACTCATAGATCCTGGTTCGAAAGCATATGCCGCGATCGAGATCGAGTTAGACGTCAGCGTTGTTTCGCGCTGGTTTGAGTATCCAGGCGCGGTCATTCAAGCCCAATGGTCGGGCACATTTATGGAGGAGGACCCTCTGTACCATACGTCTCGCCAGCAGTGGATTGAGCAGAGTATCCAGCAGGGACAAATCGTGCTGCCACCACCGCAGTACGCGCCGATCGTGGGCGCGAGTTTTGAAGCCGATTCTCTGGCCGAGCGCGCTGCATACCAGTTTGGTGACGATTTGGACGTCGATACACTTGACGCCGATACGCTGGCCAACTGGATGCACTGGCTTTTCCCTGATGCCGACCCGAAGCGCCTGCACAGGGAGGCACAAGTTATTATCGCCGCGGTCGATACGGAGTTAGAACGCGCCAAAGATGCAATGACATCGAGGTTGATGGCAGTCCCCGACGGTGCCGGCGCATTTCGTGGTGCAGGCGGAGACGTCGATAGCCTCCCACAGAACCGCCGTCTCTGGTACCCCGGGGTCGCCATCGTCGCCGGCGTTGTGCTGGCCATATGGCTCAAAGGCGCGTGGGTCACTTTGCGTTGGACTAAACCTAAGGGGTGAGATCGATCCACGCCTTGCCCCTACGGAGGATTATGCAGCAACCTTCAGTCTATTGCATGTTCGGGCGATGTGCAGCACAAGTTTGGCGCTGATCCAGACACGCACGCGATGCAATCTTCGTATCCATGAAGGTAAAGCATGCAGTCCGCCACCTGCGGTGGCCAGTGTTCCAAAGCAACGTAGGATGGGTAGAGCGAGGCACGAGTGAAACCCATCGCTCGGCGGGCGCGACCAGATCGCGGGTTTATGGGTCAAGCCGGCGCGCATCGGGTGACGTTGTGGGTGATTGGTGGGCGACGGGTTTGCGATGAATTGAGTAGATCCACAGGGCATTCAAACAATGACGAAAATCGGCCTCACAATCGGCTCTTTACCCCTGTTGCGCAATTGGAGTGAAGAACGAACTCAGCCAAGCATCTCGCGGGCTTTGGCCAGCGCGGTGATGAGTGCGTCAATATCCTGCTTCGTTGAGTACATGCCAAGTGAGGCCCGGCACGTAGCGGAAACGCCGTACCGCTCCATCAACGGCTGGGCGCAATGATGACCATCCCGCACTGCAACGCCCTCGTGATCCAGAATCGGCGACACGTCATACGGATGCATGCCCTCGATCGTGAACGCCAATGCGCCGGTTTTCGCTGCTGCTTCGCCGATGAGCTTCAGCCCGGGCACATCACGGAGTTGGCTCTTGGCGTACTGCAACACATCCTGCTCATGGGCGGCGATGGCCTCAAGACCGAGTGAATCGAGAAACCGCACAGCCGCGCCAAAGCCGATCACCCCGGCGATGTTGGGCGTGCCTGCCTCGAAGCGATGCGGCGGTACGTTGTACGCGGTCTTTTCAAACGAGACGGATGTAATCATCTCCCCACCACCTTGCCAGGGCGGCATGGCGTTCAGCAATTCGTGCTTGCCGAACAACGCGCCGATGCCGGTCGGGCCGTACATCTTGTGAGCGCTGATGGCATAGAAATCCACATCAAGATCGCGCACATCGACCCGCAGATGGGGCATGGCCTGCGCACCGTCAACGACAATA
>PWVT01000135.1 GCA_003562195.1 Phycisphaeraceae bacterium
CGCACGCCGAGGTGTCGCATTTTCTCGATAACTTCCTTTGATTCGCGTCGCAGTTTGTCTTCGAGGCCGACAGCACCGAGGTATTTTCCATCGCGCATGACGTGCACGCCTGACATCCCCTCGATCTTGCTTTCCACTTCACGGACCTGCGCTTCGATCTCGGGTTTGACTTCGATCAGCCAGTCCGGTCGGCCAAGGAGAATCTCGCCGGCTTCGGTTTTGGCCTTGACGCCTCGGCCGTGCACTTCTTCGTACGTCTCGATCGGGCCAGGTGTAATTCGGGCCTGCTTGGCGGTATCGAGAATGGATCGCGCAAGCGGGTGATTGGAGCTTTGCTCGCCATCTGCCGCTGCCTGAAGCAGAGTTGCGCCTTCAACACCGTCAGCCGGGGCCAGACGGCTTACCGCAAACTTGCCGGTTGTCAGCGTGCCGGTCTTGTCCAGCACAACGGTATCGACAGTTGCTGCAGCTTCGAGTGTGAGGGTTTGTTTGATCATGATGCCCAAGCGGGCCGCAGCAGCAAACGCGGCGACCATGGCTGTGGGGTGGGCGATGAGCAGCGCACCGGGACATGTCACGATCAACACCATGATCGCACGAAGCGGCGCCTCGGCTTGCACATCCGGGTTTGCACTGTTGGCGGTAAACCACCACACCAGACCAGCAATCATCAGCACGACCCAGAAGTAGTAACCAGCAAGCTGTTCGATGAGTTCCTGACGTTCCGTCTTTGCCTTTTCCGCTTCACGGATCAAGCTTTCCACCTTGCCGATGGTGGTTTCGCCGGCGACCGCGGTGACTTTGATATCAATCTGGCCGGTCATGTTGGTCGTACCGGCGTAGACGTCGGTGCCCACTTCGGCCTCGATTGGCATTGCTTCGCCGGTCAACGAGGCCTGATTAATGTTGCTTGTGCCGGCGATGATGCGGCCGTCGACGGGCAGGTTTTCACCAGGGCGGACACGGACGATCTGACCGATGCTGACCTGTTCCAGACCGACTTCGCGCTCTTCGCCGTCTTCGATGAGGCGTGCTACATCCGGGGTCAGATCGACAAGATCACGAATGGCTCGCTGAGCACCCCACGCAGTGCGGCTGAGGATCAAGTTGGCCATCCACAGAAACAGCGCGAGAAAGCCCGCGATGAGGTAGTTGAGATAGAACTGGGAGACAAATGCTGCAAGCACCGCGAGACTGGCAAGCGAGTCTGTCGACGGCTGACTGCGAAGCAACTCATTCCATGCGCCGCGCAGCAGCGGAATGACGAGGATGATCGCCCCGATCATGGCGGGCAACTGATGCTTGTCGGGGTGGTCCCCGACGAGAAGCATGATGAGCGAGACTACAAGCAACACACCGCCAGCCAGCGCGACCAGCAGCCGCCGCTCAAGTCGTTCTGCACCGCTTGGACCCCCATCACTGACATCCATGTTCTTCAGCGATCCACCGGCTACGCTCAATTCGGACATTGCAATCTCTCCAGATAGGCCGCAACATAAGGCCGCGACGCCACGCGAAAAGCAGACATGCAGCGCCAACATCGGCCAGGGTAGCACATCATATCGCCTTCCCAACCGAGCGCATACCGACCAGAGGTTCCGTATGCGCAGTGACGCTTTGTGTTCGATACGGCTGCACATCTGGCCGGGTTCGGCAAAATTCCGGCTTCAGGCACGTCTGTGGATACCATACGCGATATGGCTGAACAGGTCGCGATCATTGGAGATGGGCAAATGGCCCTCGTCATGGCGGACGCACTGACGCACCGGGGAGTCGCTGCAACCATCTGGTGCCCTTTTGCTAATCAGGTACCCGCGTTGCAAAACACACGACAATCGCCCAGGTTGAAGGGTTTCCACCTGCCTGATGCGGTGGGAATCATGAGTGATGAAGCATCGCTGTTCGAGGATGTCACGATCGTCATCAACGCAATTCCTACACAATTCATCCGACCGGTATGGAAGCGGCTTGCCCCCCACCTGCACAGCCCTATTCCGATTGTCAGCGTGTCAAAAGGCATTGAAAACGCGACCTTGCTTCGGCCATCACAGATCATTGCCAACGTGGTGACGACGGATGTGCCATTGTGCGCTTTGTCGGGGCCGACGATCGCAGCGGAACTCGCCCGCCGATTGCCGGCCGCCCTTGTCTCAGCGTCAAACGATCGAGCGTTGGCTGAACGGGTGCAGGATTTGTTCAACGTTCCGTGGATGCGGATTTACGCCAATGACGATTTGCTGGGCGTGGAGCTTGCTGGTGCGACGAAAAACATTATCGCGCTTGCTGCAGGCATGGTGGATGGGCTCGACGCGGGCGACAACCTCAAAAGCGCATTGCTTGCACGCGGCTTGGCGGAGATTGCACGATTGGGCGGCGCGATGGGCGCAGCATTGGACACATTTTTTGGTATTGCTGGAGTAGGAGACTTGGCAACGACGTGCTTCAGCCCTGAAGGCCGCAATCGCAGTTGCGGTGAGCAGCTTGGGCGGGGCGTCGGGCTGGATGAAATCCTCGCTGGCTCGTCGTCGGTCGTCGAGGGTGTTCCTACGACGAAGAGCGTGGTCGAACTGGCAGACCGGCACAATGTTGACATGCCCATCACGCGAGCGGTGCATGCCATATTGTTCGATCAGTTTCCCCCGAAGGAAGCGATCGGTCAATTAATGAGCCGCGAAATGAAAGTCGAACGAATCGGGTAAATGACATGGCCAAAATAGGCCCGTCGCTCAATCTTCCTCGAACTGGGATTCCACAAGCTTGGTCAGTTCTTCGATGGCTTGGTCAGCATCCTCGCCCGTTGCGGAGATTTTGATTTCCGTGCCCTGTGTGGCGGCGAGCATCATCATTTGCATGATCGACTTGCCATCCACCGGTTCCTTGGAGTCGCACCGGCAGACCTGAATTCCACTCTTAAAGTTTGATGCCGTTTCAACAAACAGCATCGCCGGCCTCGCATGCAGGCCAAGTTTGTTGGCGATGGTCACGTTAGCAGAAACCGAATTGCACATGGTCGAGTGATCACGCAAGGGAAAGTAGCAGATGCGAGTTGCCAGCGGCAACAGCGCAAAACGGGAGCGAAACCCTACCGCTAGCGCATCGTGGCGTTGGCGTCCGTCTCTTCCAGAAGCGTGATTACATCCTCAACCTTTGTGGCTTGCCGCAAAAATCGTCTGAAGGTTTCCTGGCTGAGGTTGCCGAAAATCGCTTCCATGGCATCGAGGTGGTCCTCCGGCCGATCCTCCGGGCTGAGCAGCAGGAAAATACAGTACACCGGCTGTTTATCCAGGGCGTTGAATTCGACGCCGGAGGGACTTACAGCGATGGCCACGGCCATTTCTGTAATGGATGGATGCTTGACATGCGGCACCGCCACGCCATGTCCAAAGCCGGTTGACCCGCGTTTTTCGCGCTTGATGATGGCCTTGATGAACTCGTCGCGAAGTTTCGGGCTCAGTGCGTTGGCTTCTACCATCTTGTCGATGATTTCAGCAATCGCGTCGTCCCGCTCAGTCGCGGCAAGCTGCGGGAGGATGGCATCCTTGATGACAATGTCGAGGAGTTTCATGTGAGAATTCACCTATCGCGGAGTTCCGCCTGTGGGCGTGTGATGCTTGTTGTCTCGGATCTTGCTCTTGTGGTCTTTCAATTGTCGGATTGAACGGTCAACACCCTGATCAATACATGCATAGAGATCCTCATGATGGGCCTTGGCGATAAAGGGGTCGTGCCGTTCGACATCCGTGATGATTTCAATAGTGTAATCCGTTTTGACCTTGTCGATGACGACTTCTACTGCTGAAACACGATCATAAAAGCGGGTGACCTTTTCCACCTTTTTCGTGATATAGCTCTCGATGGCGGGCGTCAGTTCCA
>PWVT01000264.1 GCA_003562195.1 Phycisphaeraceae bacterium
AGCATTCGCGCACATCTTCGATCTCATCGCTATTGAGCGCGTAGTCACGCCAGGAGACGCTTTCGTTGGTGAAGCGGAATGCCTCCAGCGACCGCTCTTCAAGCACCTCAGCAATCTGGCTGGCGTTGAGCTCGAACTTCTCAGCCAGGCAGCCGGCAATGAAGACATTAAAGAAGCCGAACTCACGCACGCCAATCTGTTGATTGTCATACGTCGTCGGGTGATGCAGAGCTGCAGTGGCCTTGTACGCCACGCCTGCTGCGGCGCAGCTTTCAATGAACCGCGCCAGGTCCGCCGTGGCTGGGTACACATCCGCGCTCTGTCCGCCGGTGCGGACTTTCGCGCCGGCGTCGCTTCCGGCCATTGCTGCGATCAAGCCGCGCGGATCGGCAGCAACGGGAATCTCGAAAAACGGGAACAGCTCATCGGGAATCTCATCCAGCGCGCGCTCAATGGCGGCTGATGAATGGCCCTTGAGTTCCACCACATCAATATGCGCAAAGCCCTTGCCGGGGTCTTCATGCTGCTCATTGAACTCAGCAATACGGTCAAGATCAGCAGCAAACTGATCCGAGCCGGCATCGGCAGTGATCGCGCTGATGGTCCACGGGTCCAGGTCATCGTGTTGGTTGGGCAGCAACGGCCCGGCGTGCTGCTCAAACTCATCCAGACGGGCGACCGGCACGATCAACCGGCCGAGCATCCACGCTTCGGGGCTGGCCAAATGCTCCTTGTAGTTCTTGACGACCTCAGCCATCTCAAGCGCCGCTGGTGGGAACAGGCCGGCGTAGTCAACGATCTGGTTCAGGAGCGTCTGCACGCTTTCCATGGCGGCCTCCCCTTGCTGGGCCTGCGCGATGCGCGATACGGAGCTTTTCATTCTCATGGTGGTTCTCATGGTTGGCTTTCAGTGTTCGGCTGTCAGCGGTCGGCTGTTGTTGTCGCTTGCCCGTGTCCTGCTGGCTGCCGAGTGAACCGCGTTGCTCACGCCGGGGTGGAGAGTTCTTCGCGTTTGGCGAGGCAGAGGTTGATGCGGTTCAGGGTTGATTGTTTTCCAAGGATGGCGAGGGTGTCGAAAATCGGCGGGCTGACGGTGCCGCCGCTGACGGCGATGCGCAATGGCTGGGCGACCTTGCCGAGTTTCCCGCTGGCGTGCACATTGGCGTACTCACTAATGGCATGCTCCAGACCCTCCGCGGTCCATCGGCTGAGTTCCGCAAGCGTCTCGGCAAGGGCCTCCAGATGCTCAAAACCACTCGGCTCGCCGCCTGTGAGGTGCTTTCGCACCGGCTTGCTGTGCTCGTACACGATGTGATCATCCGGCACGACGAAAAAGCGGCAGGTCCGCACCGGGTCTTCGAGCGTCTTCGATCGCTCGTGGTTGGCTGCGGCAAGCATGGAAAACGCGTCATCATCCAGTTTCTCAAGAAACTCCGGGTGGAATTGGCGGCAATGCTCACGAAGCCGATCTGTGAACTGCTCGACGCTCATTGCCTGAATCGCATCGAGGTTGAATGCCAGCAGCTTGTCACGATCAAACTTTGCAGGCGATTTGACGATTCGGTCCAATGAGAAGCGCTGGATGAGAAAATCACGGTCAAATTTCTCGATATTCTCCCCCGGCGACCAGCCCAGAAGTGCCAGGTAGTTCACCATGACCTCCGGCAGGTAACCGGCGCGGCGGAAATCGTCGATGTCAATCTCCGGCACTTCCACGCCCAGATACTCCGCAAGTGCCTTGACCGCCTCCATGTTGAGCTGGCGGTCCTTAGATTCCATCCACCACGCCCACTCCTCCTCGCGAATGGTGACATCGGTTCCGGGCTGAAACTCCGGCGCATTGTCAAGCTTCGCTTCACGCACCGCTGCCCGCAACGCCTTGTCCTTATCGCGTTTGGACATCTTTGACCCGTCCGGATTCGTCACCACGGAAATATGCGCGTACGTCGGCCGGTTAAAGCCGAGCGCTTCCTGAATGAGATTGTGCTTGAACGTGTTGTTCGTGTGCTCCTGCGCACGAATCACGTGGGTGATGCCCATGAGTTCATCATCAACGACCACCGCAAAGTGATACGTCGGGTAGCCGTCGGCCTTGCGAATGACAAAGTCATCGACTTCGCCGGAACTGACGGCCACCTCACCAAGCACCTCATCGCGGAACGTCAACTGCGTGTCATCGGGCACCTTGAAACGCACGACATAGGGCCTCCCTTCCCGGATGTACTGCTCAACTGTCGCAGGGTCGAGCTTCAATGATGCTCGGTCGTAGCGGTAGGCGCGCTTTTCCGCACGGGCGGTCGCGCGGGCTGCATCCAGTTCTTCGGCGGTTTCAAACGCCATGTATGCCGCACCACTGTCGAGCAGCTTCTGGAAGTAGGGCTTGTAGGTGTCCAGCCGCTTTGACTGGTAATACGGCCCTCGATCGCCACCACCGCTGCCATTGAACTCCGGCCCTTCATCCCACTGCAGCCCCAACCATTTCAGGTCTTCGAGAAAAGCCATGCTTGATGCATCGGATGATCGTTTCTGGTCGGTGTCTTCGATTCGCAGGATGAAATCGCCACCGCGACCTTTGGCATAGGCCCAGCAAAACAGCGCGGTGCGGGCGCCGCCGACGTGAAGGTGGCCGGACGGACTGGGCGCAAAACGGGTGCGGACGCGAGTGGATGGGGCATTTTCGGGCATTCGGTGAAGCATACCGCAACGCGGGTGGGAAATCGACGTAGAACGAGGCCGGTTTCTTCCTGCCTCGGGTGCACGCACTCATCGCATTGATCTTGGTCCACGCTTTATGCTGCATCGCGTCGACGCTTGGCCCACTTCCATACCTCCTGCACCGGCGCGGAAAGCACATACACGCACAGCACCAACGCCGCGAGAAAATGAAACCACCAGATCAGCACGATCAGAGGCACCACGAGTCCAACGATATACCCGAAACTCCGACCGCCACGCATGTACCGGTTGATGACGTGTGAGTACGGCATCGTCGAGACCATGGCAAACGCGCACAAGATGGTGATGAACGGGATCACCAACGCGGCCGCCCGTACGAAGTTTTCACCGATTTCTGCGGCAGCCAGTTCCTGGTGCAGCAGAATCAAACTTGCCACCGCCCCGGCCGCGCCAGGCGACGGCAGGCCTCGGAAAATCATGTGATCCTCCGCCGCAGCAGTGGGTGTCTCGACATTGAATCGTGCCAGTCGCAGTGCAGCGCAGCACACGTACGTCGCCGCGACGCCCCAGACGATCCTGCCGAAAACACTGTCTGCTTCAGGCCCGATGATGTTGTAGTCCGTGCCGTAGGCGCCGAGGTAATGGCCCACGAGCATGACGGTCATAAACGCCGGCGCGATGCCGAAGGTGACAACATCGGCCAACGAATCAAGCTGTGCCCCAACTTCCGAGGTCGAACGCGTCAGCCGCGCCAGCGCGCCGTCCACCGCATCGAACACCATGCCGACAAAAATCAAGACGGCTGCGAAGTACAACCCTGACCAATCCCACGGCCCGACGTAGGCAATCGGCTTGGCGGCATAATGAATCGCTGCAAACCCCGCCACCAGGTTGCCCAGCGTGCACAGCGTGGGAAACACCGACATCGGCGGCAGGCGACGACGACGCGGCCGACCGTCAATCTTCGAGGCCGCTTCCGCATCGTCATCAATGATGATGACATCATCATCCTGACTGGTCATGGCCGCCGCTCCACCTGCTGCGTCTGAACCGAGAGCGGATCGCCAGGCGGGAACAATTCACTGGAGATACGCGGCGTGAAAACCAGCATCCCGCGATTGGCCCGACCGCCGTG
>PWVT01000247.1 GCA_003562195.1 Phycisphaeraceae bacterium
GCAAGGTGCCAGGCGATGTCGTTGACGATCGGCGAGATGTAATCCATCCGGCTGACAACCGTGACATACTGGTTGTAGTCCATGTGCTCGCCGAGCTTTTCAAAGCCGGAGTGCAGGTAGCCGTTGTGCGGTGTGGCGCGGACGATGCGTTCGCCGTCAAGCTCGAGCACCAGGCGCAGCGTGGTGTGGGTCGCAGGGTGCTGCGGGCCGAAGTTCAGCACCCAGCGGTCAGGCGCCTGCACGCGGTCGTCGAGGTACTCGGTGGTTTCGACATCGACGTCGAATCCCTGGTCTGGCTGAAGGGTGTATGGCATGAATCAGGCCGAAAATCGGTGGAAGGCGGGCATATTCGTACAGAGTTTCACAATCTCCGGGATTATAGCCGTTTTGTCTGAGCACCCAAGGTGCCCGCGGTTGTCACGCGGCGAGGGGTACTGGTACAGTTTGAAAGTGGAGCAGGCCTCTGGCCTGTTGCTACGTTCCTCAGGCGGGACGCCTGTGCCACCGGATTCAAACTGTACCAGTACCCGGCGAGGCACTCACAAGCAGCGAGTCGAAAGCAGCCATCGCACCAACAGGTGTGTCGGCAGATACACCACAAGTGGATACGCCAACATGATCAGCAGCAGGTACAACCACGGTGCCAACATGTCCTGAGGCGAATCGCCAAGGCCGAAGGCCCAGTTGACATTGGCATCAGGGTCCGTGAAGAAAAACGTGACCAGCAACACGGCCCACGCCAGCAGTGTCTGACACCACCACGCGCGACGGTCGTACCCGAGCCGCCACACCAGCCAGAGCAAAAGCCACGGCAGAAACAGGTGATACAGTGACAGGAGGCGAAGATGCAGTTCGATCTGCTCGTCAAACATGTATCCCGCAAGGCCGATGAGTGAATCGCCGAACAGAAGTCCGATTGCAAAATCGATAGTCCAGATCAACTCCAATACACCCACCGACACAAGCTGCATGGACGCCAGCAGGCGCCACTCAAACCAGAGCACCAGCACAGTGCTAAGCATTGCAACATTCGAGAACCAGAGAAAGTTTCCCAAACCGTGTCCGACCGTATAAAACGGCACCAGCACAAGTACGAAACCGGTGTAGAACACGGTCAATGAAAGCGGGACTTGGCGCGGACTGCTCACGTGCGATGGTAGCGCTTTCCAAATGGTTTACGCTGATCCAGATCCTCGCTATTCTCACGCAAATACCTCGGCAATGATGGCCATCGGAAGGGGATCACATGACGAATCAGACGTACTTGGCCCGAGCGATCGCAGTTTGCCTTGCGATGTTCTTCGTGGCATCCGCTGCAGCGATGACCTTCTCGCGTCTGCCGCGACCGATCACGTTTACCGATCTTGACCGCTACGGCGACCGCCTCGGTCTGAGCATGCAACAACGACATCTGCTTGATGCTGAACTTGAGCAGTACCGTGGCGAGTTCGCTGAGTTGCGCGATGAGATGATCGAAGTGGCAATCCGGTATCCTCGGATGCGCCGCAGCGATGAGTTCATACGGCATATTCCGGGATTCGTTCGCCGCACACAGGCGCTGGATGACGAGTTTTTCCATGCAATCAAGCCGATACTCACTGAATCACAACAAGCGTCCCTGCCACAGGTGCAGATGATGCGCGAGCGCTCGCTCTACGCGCAATTGGATCTTGTCGGCCAGTTCATCGGCAATGCCGTGCCGGACCTGACGGAACTGCTTGCCGACATCGACACCCCAGCCGATGTGCTCGAATCCATTCAACCGACGCTCGTTGAATATGAACAACGCTTGACGCAATCAATACACGGCATTTTCGGGGGTGCCATACCCCTCTGCACGATGGAAGATGAGCGTTCTGTAGAAATGATGATCGAGCGAGTTCGCGCATTGCGTGCAATGAACTTGCGAAGCTATCGGCAGATCGCAGAACAACTGCCGGAATCACTGCAGCAGACGTTTCATCACGCGTTTTACGTGCGCGCGTACCGAAATGTGTATGACACCGGTATGTATGACGTCATCCCCAAGGCCCGGGCAGCGTTGCAAATTTCCGATTTGAATGAATCAACGCACCATGCTTTGCAGGACATTGTGGACGAAGCGTTGGTGCTTGAGCAAAATATACTTGAACGCTTGATGGTGGTTGCGGATGAAGATGCCATTGTCCCTGCGCCGCTCGGTGGAGCGGTTGGCAGCAGCGCGTACCTCGAGGCGATCAATGATGCCAGACGCGAACGGTCCGACGCAGAGCGAGAGATGGTGGAACGAATGAAACGTTTGTTGGGAGACCGCTATGAAACAGTGTCGGACATTCGCAGCGAGCGAGTTCATTCAAGCGGCGGGTGGCGCTACGTGTGCGGCGTTGTGACGAACGCCGCTGCGCCACCTCGGACCGTACGAGCGCGTACCTCTCGATCGCACAGTCCGTGGGAAGCCGATGTCTTGCTGGCAAGACCGATCGCCCAACAGCAGTGGGAGACATACATGCTTCTCCTCGACACGCCATCACAGTTGCGCCCGCAACTTGATGCAATGTATCAGGACTATCGCCGTGCGATTGAAGAGAAGTATGAGGATCGACGACGGGACCTCAACCAGTTCATCGCCCATCTCGGACATGACTCAACCGGCCAGCGTGATCCAGAAGCGCGTGCTCGGCGCCGTGACGAACTGCGCGACATGCTCAGGGCCAAAGTCGAGCGTGCGGATGCAGAGCTGTTTGCTGCTGTGTATGTCCTGCTCAATGTTGATGAGCATGATGAACGTGTCAAGCGTGTTCAGTGGCTGCGCGATCGTCGGTTCATTCAAATGAAGTTTCTTCGCCGCGGGGGCGCGCATCCGAATCGTGCTGCGGAAGTCGATCTTATAGAGTTGGTCGCACGACTGGATGTCTCTCCGCACGACTGGCATGCGCTGAATGATGTCGCTGTTGCGTATGAAGCTTCGTTGGTGCCGTTACTGAGAGACCGTTTCACCCAGTTGCGGAAGTATGAGTATGACGCGCTCACCCGCCGGGACGGTGGGCGACGCATGATGACCTCGGACGAAAGTCAAGCGTTCTCCGCATTGCGGAAATCCATACACGATCTTCACCGGGACATTGCAGCGCTCAATCAGAAACATGTGGATCATTTCGCTAATGCGCTGGATGCGGATGCTGCTGCACGCCTGCATAAGCTGTTCGCTCGCCTTGCGTATCCGGAAGCGTTCGAAGATCCCGGTTCAATGGCTGATGCGCTTCGGGCGGCCTCGTCGTTGCGGGATCTTCTGCCGGAGCAGCGCGACCGTCTCTCCGACATTCAGGCAACCTTTGCCACGCGATATGAATCTGCTCGCTATGAATTGATTGCTGCCAGCGCGGCGTACACACCACACATGCCCGGCCCCGGCCGAACGGTTGATGTGTACATGGAAGAACGCTTTGAACAGGCAGATGCGAAGTGGCGTGATGAGTTTGCGGCGATCAATCATCTTGCGCGGCGAGAACTTCGTTCGGTGCTTCACCCTGACCAGTTGCAGCAATTGCATATTCCCCACCCGGAGTGATCGTGTGTCGCGTTCGATGGCGTTATGCGTCATTTCGCTGATCTTTCGTTGAGTTCACCTGATGAGGTGTTAGACTCGACTGTACGAAGCGATCAACGCTCGTGTCCTCTGCAATAGGAGAATTTGAGCATGAACAACGTATTGGACTATCGAAACTTCTTTCCAGCGATCAGCGCGGCCTTTGCAGGCGTGTGCGTAGCTGCGGCTGACTGTCAGGACAATTGGCTTCCCGCATTGGCCGGACCC
>PWVT01000019.1 GCA_003562195.1 Phycisphaeraceae bacterium
CAACACCGTTGCATGTGATGCCGAACTCGCTACGAAGGTCATGCGGCTGCTGGATGAATTGGAAGATCACGACGATGTGCAAAAGGTGTACTCCAACGCGGACATTCCCGATGAGGTGATGGCACAATTGGGATAACGGGCCTTATGAACAAGCATCGTCTGGCCATTGTCATCAGCGGAATTCTCGTCTGTAGCGCAATCGCTGGATGGTGGCTCATGCAACGATCGTGCGGGTGGTCCAGTGGTCCTCTTGGGTTAGGGTTTGACGATCCCGTGAGCGTGCTGGCGACATACTCCACCGGTGCGGGCGAACGTGAACTGTGGGTGGGGGGTTATTTTCTGGCTACCAACAAAGGACCGACGAGTCGTGTCGCCCGTATTGGTGACAAAACGTGGCATCGCGCACCCGCGATCAATGCGCCGGTACGTTCGTTCCTTCCGTTCAACGACGATGGACAGTCACGGATGTACGTTGGTGGCCAATTCACACGCATTCACAGCAGGCAGCACCATTTCATCACGATGTTTGACGGCGAGCAGTGGCAATCACTCTCAACCGGAATGAATGATTGGGTGCATGCTCTGGCCACATTTGATGATGGTCATGGCGTCTCGCTTTACGCTGCCGGAGCGTTGGATACATTTCGAAGTGGGATGGCTCGCGCTGGAATTCACTCGGTGACGGATTGAATGGACCCGTGCATGCGCTTCACGTGTACACCTATCGTGGTCAGCCGATGCTCATCGCTGGTGGGGGGTTCTCACGAGCTGGAGCCATTGAGGCATCCACTATCGCTGCCTGGGACGGTGAAACCTGGCACGCGATGGGCGATGGGCTCAATGGTGATGTACTCACGATCATAAGCGATCCGGACGATGACGACGGCAACTTGTATGTCGGTGGACAGTTTACGCATACCGGCACAACACCTGCCAATCATGTCGCCCGATACGATGGAGAAACATGGTCGGCATTAGGTAAGGGTGTGAATCGAACCGTCAGGGCCATGGCCATTCTGGACCGATGGCTCGTTGCTGGCGGAAACTTTGATGTAGCAGGCGGCATGCCCGCAGCGCGCATCGCACGCTGGGGCGGTGCAGATTGGTCCTCGCTCGGTCGTGGGACGAACGGGCCGGTTCAAGCACTTCTCCGCGATTCGACGAACCATCGTCGACTTCATGTCGGGGGCAATTTTACCCGTGCGGGGCGAAAGAGCGCAGACAATCTTGCAACATGGCAAGCGTGTTGGTGATCAAAAGTTTACGTCGACTTTGACGTTGTTGTATCGTACTCGGGTTGATACAGATCGACGACCACACCGCCCGGAATCATAAAGCTCGTCACGAGGCCGTAGCCCTCATCTGTAACTTCTTTCGTGAACTGCACTCCTTTGTTTTGTAACTCCGCCATCGTCCTATGGATGTCATCACAGCGGAAGCTGATGGCGTGTTCGGTTGACCCCCCAGATGGATGGCACCCCATGTCAGCGGGAGGCGTGTCGAAGATGAGCCAGCCGTCTCCGACATCCACGCTGGGAAAGCCCAGCACATCACGAATGAACGCGCGGGCGGCTTCGGGCTGCGGTGTGTAAAACATCGTGTGGATGCCGTTAATCATGTGCATGCTCCTTGCGAACGGCTCAGGAATAGGCCAGACGATACACTATCAGCATGTCTGCAACACGGTACACCATCAGGTTCATTGGTCGCGTGCAGGGAGTTGGATTTCGCTTTACGACTGTACGTGTTGCCGAGGGTTTTGAGGTGACCGGCTTGGTGCGCAATGAGCCAGATGGATCCGTCTTTTGCGTTGCAGAAGGCAATGCGAGCGACCTCGACCGCTTCGTCGCTGCGATCGAACAGCAAATGGCGGGAAACATTGATGAAACGAGGGTCGAGAAAGGCAACGCAACAGGTGAGTTTTCGGGATTCTCCATCCGTTGATTCGACTACCATGACTTGCCGATTGCACAATTGAGAAAACCATGCCAAGCTACCGCCCATGACACGCATCACCAGTATCGCCGTTTCATTTTGCATTGTTGTTTTGCTCGCCGGTTTTGGTTGCACCTCCCGTACGCAGACATACCCCAATCACACGGTCGGCCAGGTGTGGGCGGCAATGCAGGCCGTGGCTGAGTCACCTGAATATGACGATTGGCACGTGATGTCAAATGACGTATGGGTAGATGATGAACAGGCACGAATCGAGGTGTACCGTGAAGTTCGCCGAACACTTCACCGTCCTCGTTCGCAGCCGCTGAATCAGCGGCGAACATGGCGATTGCAGATGCTGCTTGTGGATGACGATCCACCGACAGTTCGAATCGTTAGCCGTGGTATTGGGATTCCTGCTCATGCGCAGGAAGAAACGGATCGCTCTTTGATCGACATTCGCAAAATACTCCAAACGGAGTTTGCGACCCAGCGCCGCCCCGGAATAACCCCCGGGCTGGACGATGCTGACATCACCCAGCCCGAGGCATTGCCTGAAGTTGATCTTGACGATCTGGATTGATCGTCAGGCCGGATCAGTTGTCCAGCATGTCATCAATGGCGTCGCCAGCGTCGTCCATCGCATCATCAATGTTCTCGCCGGCTTCCTCCGCAGGGCCTTGATCCTCACAGCCGATGAGTGCGCCGGAGAAGGCGAGTATGCCGAGCAGAGCAAATGTGAGTGCAAGATACTTCATAGTGTGACTCCAGTTTGAGTTTCTGCCGAGTACGCCAGCGTGACGCACCCGTCAATTTCTTAGGAAAATGATAGGCGATCTTGAGCGATCATGGGCAATGTTCGTGCCTCGATCGGGAATTGCATGTAATCTGCATGTGGTGGCGCATTGCCTAACGTGCCAATACGACCTGCGCAGTCTCGATCCCCACGGACGATGCCCAGAGTGCGGCGAGCCGATCTCTCGCGCGTGTCTCAGCTGCGGTCTAAATGTGCAAGGGCTCGATCCAAGCGGCTTTTGCCCGCGCTGTGGCGTACCGATCACGCCGGTACCGGATGAGCAGCGATTGCACAAGGCCGATCCCGTGTGGCTGGAGACGATCGACCGGGGGATGACACTTGTGCGTGTCGGGTTCTTTGGTGTGCTGATCGGATTAGCGACAATTCTTTTGCCTTGGATGTGGTTTATAGGGGGAGCAATGGCGTTCGGCTTCAAATCGCCGCCGACGTGGCTTGAGTGGATCGTGAATGCAATCGCATTCTGCGGTATGGCACTCTTCTTCCTGAGTTGGCTTCCACTTTTCTACGGCTTATGGAAACTGGCAACGCCAGAGCCGAAGCCGCCCATCGGGTTGGATACGCATGACCGTGCGCTGCGGGTGTTGACGGTGCTGGCTATCCCTGCACTCGTCCTGCCGCCTGTGATCTGGTTCACCGCATTGTCTGCGTCTCGTGAGACCGGACTTTCATGGCCCACGATGATCATGTGGATCTTTGAACTGCCGTGCATGATTGCGCTGGTGCTGCATGCGATGGTGTTCGTGCGATTCCTCGAATATCTCGAACGCAGATCAGGGAGTTTGCGTGCCAAACGTGCTCGCGTCCTTGCTCAATACCGCATCGCGCCGCTGGGCTTTGGAATCGTTGCACTGCTCGCAATGGCCATGTTCATTTTCACCTTCGCGAATCACACCGGCTCGGCACAGGCGCCGGTTTTCCCGATGAGCGGCACGGTCTCCGGCGTGTGGTTCCTCGGTCTCGGCCTCATTGGTAAGACGCGCC
>PWVT01000144.1 GCA_003562195.1 Phycisphaeraceae bacterium
AAAGGAACAGAACATAATCGTCAGCCGCTGATTCTCATTAATATGTGCCGCCGTTTCATTTCCGGAGCCGGTAAATCGAGGTAGGCCACTTCGGTATCAGACAGCACACGGAACGTATCCAGTCCTTTTGGTGAGAGGTTAATGCGCGTATCGGGTGCAAGTGGGGCAGTGGCAGTGAAGAACATATGCTGCCGAGCGATGAATGTCCTGTACGTCGCTGTCAATGCTGGTGAGAAGTTCGACATGGCTTGTCGAATTGTATCGTGGTGTTGACAGAGGGCGGAGCTTGAGCTTTGGACTTATGATGTCCATGTACTCGTCACTTCACCAGGAGCACAATGATGAAACGATCGCCTCGAACGTCGCTGCTGATGACCTCCTTTGTGCTTGGGCTGGTTGTCTGCATTGGCGCATGTACGACGGGTCAGCGCGAGGATGCCGCTGCCGGCTCGGAGCAGTATCAACGGTCAGCCGATCTGAACATGTCCGATGTCATGCAGGCGAAGCTGATTCACACGCAGGCCATTGTCGAAGGCATGGCGTTGGGCAGTATGCCGCAGGTTGAAGCCAATGCAGAGGCATTGCACGAGTTGAGTCTTCACGCGAGTTGGATGGTCCACGACACGGTGACCTACGTAGCCATGAGCGAATCCTTTCGGGATACCGTCATGGCACTTTGGCAACATGCTGAGGCCAATGATGCGGATGCAGTGATGAACGGTTACCTGGCCATGGCTCAGTCATGTCTGGACTGCCACACTTACCTGCGCGAAGAGCGGAGATTTCGCGACGCGCCTGGTCGCCGGTCGATGATTCTTGACTCACTTGATCTGCACATGTAGTCATCGGTTTCTCACGCGTATGATTGACCATGCAGTGCAACATTGATGAACGCGGCCAGAAAGTGCGCATGTCGATCGGCGTAGTGTGTGTCGCCATCGGCATTGTGGTCGCACTCGCAGCTCTTGGGTTGAATTGGTCACCGTGGGCGTATCTTCCAGCCGGGCTGTTTTTGCTGGGTGGGACATTCAGCATCTTCGAAGCGCGAAAGAAGTGGTGTGCCGCACGTGCCATGGGGTTTCGCACGCCGGTGTAGCTCAGGACACTGCTTTATGAAGAGTCGGGATCATCCAGTTGGCCCAAACGCATGCGCGAATCGATGGTGATCGGCTCGTGCTGCTTGATGATTTCGATGATCCCGGCGATCTGCTGAGGCGACGCGATGATCGTCAGCACTGCCCCAACCGAGTTGTCGGGCGCGTCATTCTCGGGTGAAGTAATGTTGAAGTGGCTTCGGATTGATCCCCAGAAACCTTCATCGTCTTCCTCCTCCTCGTGTGCTGCGCGGTCCGGCCGTTCGCGACGAGTTAGTCGAACATGGCGATCATCAAGATCGGCCCGTTTACGCAAATCCATCCTGGTCGCCTCGGCACTCTCCAGCGAGTCAAACACACAGACAATCATGTTGGACATGCTCACCATGAGATGCGCATGGTAGAAGCCCTGGATGCAGGCAGCCGCACGGTCGATTCCTTAATCAGTTGTGCAGGATGCTGAAGTTCGATTCCACGGCATCAAACGCAGCAGGTTTGCCATACCACAGAACCCGCTGATGCCCGCAAAGACAAGCCCGGCACCAACGAATCCGCTGAGAATGAGCCACCATTGCGAGGCGACCACCCCCAGAACCACACCGAGAAGTACCAGCGAACCGGCCGCAATCTGTACTTGCCGCATGATTGGCAGCGGTGCGCTGCGGTTGACATGGGTCGGCAGACCGCTTTGCCGCCACTTGGACAAACCGCCGGCCAGTACATGAACATCACCCACACCGGCCGCAGCAAATCGATGAGCCGCATCAATCGATCGTTGGCCGGATTGACAAACCACAACGATCTTATTCCCATGAGCATTGGGGAGCTTTGAAGGATCGAATGTCGATAGCGGAATAAGCACGGAGCCGGCAATGCGCTCGCGGGCGTGTTCGTCCTGCTCACGTACATCAACAAATACCGCCTCGTTCTGCTCACGCCATTGGTTTGCAGCGTCCGGCTCGATCGTCGCGAGCTTATTTCGGCGGGATTCAGCAGTGGTATTCATCACGGTCATGTGGTTACCCTTTCCGGTGTGGTAGAAGTGACAACGGGCAGTTGTTCGTTTCGCCACGCACCCATTCCGCCAATGAGATTAATAATGTTTCTATACCCATGTCGCCGTAGGACGCTGGCTGCGACTGTCGAGCGATATCCGCCGCCGCAAACCATGACCAATGTGGCGTCGCGATCGGGCAGATCGTTCAGCCGCTGTTCCAATTCGCCGCCGAACAAGTGAATGGCCCCATCAATGTGGCCGGCGTGCCATTCGTTTTCGCTCCGCACATCCACGACTTGCATTGGTTCATCGCGCTGCAGGGCATCGAGCAACTCATGCGGAGCAATGTCGGCGTAGCTGTCCAATGGCAGGTCATCGGCTTTCCATGCGTCGATTCCGCCTTCAATGTAACCGGCGATGGTGTCCAGCCCGACACGGCTGAGTGCCCGGGCCGCCTCATCCGCCTCCGTTTGATTCTTCGCGACAAGTACGATCGGTGTATCGTACGGAACCACCCAGGAGGCCCATACCGGCAGCAAGTGACCCGCACCGATCCCAAAGCTTCGTGGAATGTGCATGGCTGCGAAGCTTCGCTGATCACGTAGGTCAATGATGGCCATGACATCATGAATCAGCTCAGCCGCTTGCTTCGGCGCGATGGGTGTGATCGTTCGCTCACCCAGCGTGGTTGCACCTTCGGAATTCACACGCTTCATGCGTTTGTAATACTCAGGAAACGGTGGCACTGAGCCGAGGATGCGCTCCACAAACTCCGATTCAGTCAATGATGGATCAAGATAAGGATTCGCCACACGTTCGTAGCCCAGCGTCGAGGTGGGTCGGCCACTCATCCCCGCGCCACACAACGATCCCGCACCGTGTGCAGGATGAATCTCCAGTCCATCAGGCAGGCCATCAAGATTGCGTACACTCCTGTAGAGCTTTTTCGCCAGCGCGAGTTTGGCCTCTTCACCAAGCAGGTCCGGTCGCCCGAGCGACCCGATGAACAGAAAGTCGCCGCTGAGCATCAACATTGGTGTGGTTGCGGATCGATTCGTGTCATAGACAAGAAATGACAGATGTTCAGGTGTGTGGCCGGGTGTATGCAACGCCTGGATACGCACCGGCCCGATCTGTAGCGTATCACCGTTCGACACATCCGTATGCTCAAATTGCACCGCAAACGTCTCGCCTTCGTCATAGCGCGATGCCCAGACGGTCGCGCCGGAGCGCTCAGCCAATTCACGAGCGCCTGAAGCGTAATCTGCGTGAATGTGCGTTTCCAGCACATGTGAGATCGTTACCTGCTTGCGCTGGGCAAACGCAAGGTAACCCTCGATGTCCCGCTTGGGGTCAACCACGACAATGCGGCCGTCAGCCGGGCAGCCGACAATGTACGAGTAATGCGACAGGCCGGGCACTTCGATACGTTCAAAGATCATGGCAACTCCAAAGTCAATGACTGTGCAATACTGGCTATTCAATCGTATCCCGTTGCGGCACTGATGGCAGTTTCACCTGATGCAATGAAACGTGCCGACCGGTCGTATGACCGATCGGCACATGTTCGAAACCATTGCCAACTCCCGTCGCTGGCACTTCGGAACCGGGCGCTTAACCCCAGTTGGAAAGGAGAATCAGCAAATCGGACACATCGATGGCGCCACTTCCATTGAGATCACCAGGGCAGGGAAGATTTGTCGGGCATTGTCCCCATCCAGCGAGAAGGATCAACAGGTCGGACACATCCACAACAGCATCGCAGTTGAGATCGCCAATGCGTGTGACTCCCGTGTATTCGACGGAAACTGCATCGCTTTCATAGATCACACGGATGTTCTGGCAAGGAACCACAGCATTGAACGTTCCGCTTCTGCTGTCTGCTTCAAGGACAGTCCATTGCGTCCCGATGGCAGGGGAATAGCTCGCATCGATCTGCGGATCGAGTGTGCCGCCGAGTTGGGCGTGACCAAACACCGCGAGCACATCGTGTTCGGCGCCAGGTACCTCGCCGGAAATGTCGATGCGCAGCGAGCCCAAGTTGCTCTGTAGAAACGTTCCCATGACAGACAGCACACCGGTGGTCTCATCTGGTGTGATGACTCCTGCGGTATTGCGAATCGTGCCGGTCACGGTGCCATTGCCGGTCAGCAGTCCGCCCTGGAGGCGAAGTTCATTGTTCGAGCCGGTGACAGCGAGGGTGCCGTTGACGGTGGTGGTGCCTGCAGTCTGGATGTAGTGGCCGGTGTTGCGGGACAATGTACTACCAGCATCGATGAGCGCCTGTCCCTGCTGGTTCATCATGCCGCCGGAGATCGCAACGCCGCCGGTGTTCTGAGCGTGCAGCAGGCCGTGGTTGATGAAGCCGATGGTGCTGTCTGGGGCGATATCAAGGAGGTTTTCACCGTCAGCGATGATCGAACCGTGGTTGATCCAACCGGTGCGCGCGCCCGACCAACTGAGATTGCCTGCACCGCGGACGGTGTTGTCCTGGTTGATCCAATAGCTGCCCGGATTTGCACGGTACATCCAGTTGGCAGAACTGTCAGAGAGCTGTACGGTTCCGCCACCGGTGAGTATGACGGGGCCGTCGGCAGGACGGAAGTAGGTACTGCTGCCCGTCGAATCGAGTTCAATCAGGCCGGTGTTGTGGATTGTGCCCGAGGCGCGCATCGTGCGGTTGTTGTTGATGCGGATGTGGCCGGAATTTGACAGATCGTTGATCTCCGGCGTACTGCCGGTGACTTCGATGAGGCCATCGTCCTGCGTGTCCAATGTGCCACCGGTGATAATGGCGCTGCCGTTGAGTTGCACGGCTGACCCGGCACGGGCTTCGATCAGTCCGCCTGTGTTGTCGTACGTGCCGCTGTTCATTTGCAGCGTGCCGCCAGCTTCTGCGCGCAGTTCGCCCTCGTTGGTGAACAATGCCGAACTTGGCTGAAGCGTCAGTGAGTTGGATTGATTGGCGATGATCAGATGCTGGTTGGTGATCGGCGTCGCCAAGCTGCTCCAGCTCAGGTTCCCTGCGCCTTCAATGACATTATCGACATTGAGCAGCGCACCATCGCTTGTCTGCCTGTAGATCCAGTTGTTTGCGCTGTCACTCAGACGGATCGTGCCGCCGCCGGTAAGCGTCAGGGTGCCATCCGTCGGGCGCAAGTAAGTTGAGCTGCCAGTGGAATCAATTTCAATCAAACCGGTGTTGTGGATTGTGCCCGAGGCGCGCATCGTGCGGTTATTGTTGATGCGGATGTGGCCGGAATTAGACAGATCGTTGATCTCCGGCGAGCTGCCGGTGACTTCGATGAGGCCATCGTCCTGTGTATCGAGTGTACCGCCGGTGATTAAAGCACTGCCAGAGAGGTTAACCAGCGAGCCAGCGCGGGCTGCGATCAGCCCGCCGGTGTTGTCGTAGGTTCCGGCGTTGAGTACAAGCGTGCCGCCGAGTTCGGCGCGCAGATCGCCTTCGTTTGTAAACAATGCCGTGCTGGGCTGAATCGTCAGCGCTGCAGTCTGATTGGCGATAATCAGGTGCTGGTTGGTGATTGGCATCGGTGTACTGGAAAAACTCAATCGCCCTGCACCTTCAATGACGTTGTCAACATTGAGAAGTGCGCCATCGGTTGTCGCGCGGTTTATCCAATTGTTGGGGTGATCGCCCATAAGGATCGTCCCGCCACCGGTGAGTGTGACGAGGCCGTCGGCCGGGCGGATGGACGTGGTGCTGCCGGTCGAGTCGAGTTCAATCAAACCCGTATTCTCAATGGTGCCGGCGACCTGCAGCGTGCGCCCGTTGTCGATGATGGTGTGGCCGGCGTGCGTGAGGTTATCAAAAAGCGGTGTGCTGCTGGTGACGCGCATGAGGCCATCGCCCTGTGTGTCGAGCGTGCCACCGAAGATCGAGGCACTGCCTGAGAGGTTCACCAGCGAGCCAGCCCTGGCTTCGATCAGCCCGCCCATGTTGTCATAGGTGCCAGCATTCAGTACAAGGGTGCCGCCATTTTCAGCACGCAATTCGCCTTGATTGGTGAACAGTGCCGAACTTGGCTGTATCGTCAACGGATTTGTTTGATTGGCGATAATCAGGTGCTGGTTGGTGATCGGCGTGGGTGTGCTGCTCCAACTCAATTGCCCTGCACCTTCAATGACGTTGTCAACATTGAGAAGTGCGCCATCTGTTGTCAAGCGGTTAATCCAATTGCTGGGGTGATTACCCATGAGGATCGTACCGCCACCGGTGAGTGTGACGAGGCCGTCGGCCGGGCGGATGCCGGTGGTGCTGCCGGTCGATCCAAGTTCGATGGTTCCAGCGTTGTTGATCACGCCACCATTCTTGTCAAGCGCCGAGATGCCCAATGTGCGGCCGTTGATGATGTTCAACGTATCATCCGGGCCGATGGTCAACTTGCTGATGGTGGCGCTCGTACCCAGGTTCACCAGATTGCCAAAGCGGGTGCTGATGGTGGCGTGATACTCGAATCCGCCGCCGTTGTTGGGGATCGTGTCCGGGTTCCAGTGTGAGGTGTTGTGCCAGAGTCCGCTATTGGGGCCGACCCATTGCAGGTCGATGATGCTCCCTGAAGCCGGTCCGGCGCAGAGCGCTGTCAGGGTGAACGAGAGGGCAATTCGTCGAGATGTCATCACTTCTTTCCTTCCACGGCAGCGATGTCGAGGCGTGCATGAGCTTCGGCTCATCCGATAAACCCGCTCTCGCTGCAAAGCAAGCGGGCATCACTCTGTCATAGAGCCAGCCGGCGTCCTATCTGACAAGAATCCAGGTTCTTACAGGCATGTTTTTGCAATTCGTGTGTTAAACTTGGCTCATGCTGACCCAGTCCACACATATCTCACTGCTTGCCCGGCTGGGTGAGACTGAAGACGGTGATGCATGGGTCGAGTTTCAAGCCCGCTACGGTGAACTGATCCGCCGCGTGGCCATGCGCCGCGGCTTGCAGGCAGCAGATTGCGATGATGTGCTCCAGGAGACCATGGTCGCACTTGGTAAGGCAATGCCAGGTTTTGAGTATGACCCGAGCCGGGGCAAGTTCCGCGCGTACCTGAAAACCGTCGTTTCACATGTCATTTTCAGTAGATTGCGTCAGATCCGTAAGAATCAGGCACTACATGCCGGGGATGAACGTGCTGCATCACTGCCCAATATTGACCATGCACCGACCTCGGATCAGACGCTTGAGTTACTCTGGGAATCGGAGTGGCGTCGGTACCATCTGCAGCGTGCGATGCGCACGATCGAGGCCGAGTTTAGTGAGGCTGACCGTGCTGCTTTTACCCAATACGCACTGGAAGGACACGATGCAAAGGAAACTTCTCAATTGCTGGGAGTTAGCATCGACCAGGTGTATCAGGCCAAGAGTCGAATCGTCAAACGTCTCAGCACAATCATCGGGCAGCAGGTCGCTGAAGAGGGGTGATGAACAGTTCCGATTCGCGGGTGTTCACGAAGGTGTGACAAGCGAGGAATACCGACGATGACAGCGTGGTATCAGGATGAATCGTCACTTATTGCGGAACTTCGTGATGAGATCCGGGGCACGTCACCGCCCGACATTCCCGGGTACGCGGATATGCGAGAGCTTCGTCGAGGCGGGCAGGGCGTGGTGTACATTGCCACACAGGTGTCCACACGCCGGCGCGTTGCGGTCAAGGTACTGGGTGATCATGCGCATTCGGACATCCTGCGCAGCCGTTTTCAACGTGAGATTGATCTCGCTGCCACACTGGAACATCCCGGCATCGTTCGACTCTATGACAGCGGGCTAACTGCGAACGGTCAACCGTATCTTGTGATGGAATATATTGAAGGCCAGCCGCTGCACGAGCACATTGCAAATGCACGTCTGTCCGTCGATCAGCTCTTGCAGTTGTTTGGTGACATTGCCCAGGCGGTGAGCTACGCGCATATGCGCGGCGTCATTCACCGTGACCTCAAGCCGGGCAATATTCGCGTGAGTCCGAATGGGAAACCACATGTGCTGGACTTTGGCCTTGCGAAGATCAGCGAGGGCGCAGGGGCGATGGATACCCGTACATTGAGTATGAGCGGCCAGTTTCTCGGGTCACTTCCCTGGGCAAGCCCTGAGCAAGCTGATGGCAGACCTCAGGATGTCGATGCGCGCAGCGATATTTATGCTCTGGGTGTCATGCTGTATGACGCGCTCGCCGGACGCATGCCCTATGAAGTAGATGGTTCCATGCGCGCCACTCTGAGCAACATTCTCGAAGCCCTGCCCGCACCGCCGAGTACATTCAATCGCCAGATCAACCGTGATCTAGATACCATCATCCTCAAGGCGCTCTCAAAAGAGATGTCTCGACGGTATCAGAGTGCGGAGGCGTTTGCGGCGGACTTGGCTCGCTGCCGTGACGGAAAGCCGATTGAGGCGCGGAGGGACAGTACCTGGTACGTGCTCAGCACGACGGCACGGCGGCACCGATTTGCTACCTCGATGATCGCAGCGAGTGCCGTGGCATTGGTTGGGTTCACGGTTGTGCTCGGGCTGCTGTATCAACGCGCTGTCGCTGGTGAGCAACTTGCTGAGCAGCGCATGGAACTGGCTGAGTTCGAGGCCGCACGCGCTGAGCGCCGGTTTGGCGATGTGCGCGACCTGGCGAATCGCTTTATCTTCGATGTCCATGATGAACTCGCTGATTTGGCTGGATCGCGGCCAGTTCGCGAGACACTCGTTGCGACGGCGTTGCAGTATCTTGCCTCACTCGCTGAAGAAGCCGAAGGTGATGTTGCACTGCAATTGGAGTTGGCAGGTGCATACAAGCGCATCGGTGACCTGCAAGGCAACCCCCATCAAGCCAATCTTGGCGATTCGCAAGCGGCAATGGCCAGCTATCAAACCGCGCTTGCCATTCGTCTTGCGGTTCTGGACGCTGATCCCAATAACACCAGCGTGAAGCGGGCTATTGCAGATACGCTCACGCTCATCGGTGACATGCACCAGTGGGCCGGCCAACGCGAGGATGCACACGATACTTACCTTGAAGCGACAGACGCACTCACAGCCCTGCTGCACCTCGACCCTGATGACACGAGTGCACAGCGATTGCTCGCAGCCACGCATATCAAAACCGGCGATCTATTGCAATGGTTCAACGATCCGGAAGGCATGCTTGAGCACTATCGCATGGGTCTGGCGATCATTGACAAACTTGCAGCTTCCGATCCGGACAATCAGCGTGAGGCGATCAATCTCGGTGTGTGTCACAGCAAGATCGGCTTTGTACTGGGTTATATGGGAAAGCATGACGATGCCCTTGTGCACCAACTGAAAGCGATGGAGATCAATGAACGCGTCGCGGCGGCTGACCCGGAAAGTGCTTTGGCTCAACGGGCGGTGTCGATTGTTTCGAATCAAATCGGGGCCACCCTTGTCGCCACGGGCAAGTACGACGAGGCGCGGCGGTGGTACGGCCGGTCAGTTGAGATCACTCAAGCCCTTTTCGATGCAGACCCGGACAACGCGTTGGCCAAGAGCGATTTGGCGTTCACGCGGCACAAGAAGGGGGAACTCTTTGCCGCGATGGAGGAACACGGACGGGCTATGGAACAGTACCAGCTTGGCCTTGCGCTTCGCAAAATCATTGCTGCGAACGATCCTGAGAACGCCAGTTTTCAGCGTGATCTGGCAACATCGCATTGGCTGGTTGCTACTGCATCAAAGCAGCGCGCAACAAGTGAAGAATTGCACGGAGACAACCATGTGCAGTTTCTTGGCACTGCCATTGAGCACTACAAACAGTGTCGAGCAATACTTGTATCGATGCGTGATCACGGCACCATCATGGTCTCGGATGCAGAACTGCCTGAACAGATCGAGCAAGCGATCGAATCCCTTGAGGCCGAACTACACCAGCTCCAAACAGCCACTCGTGATTGACAGGCAACGTTCATTCATTGGTTGGAGCGACCACCCGCTATGCGATGTTTGCATCGAATTAGCGCAATCTGAACATGGCAGCGATAGAATTCGGCCAAACGATGAGCCAGACGAAGAAGCCATACATCCTGATTGTCGAAGACGAGCCCGAAATTGCCGATCTGATTTGCTTTCATGTGCAGCGGGAGGGCTTTGAAGCGAAGGCAGTGCATTCGGGGAAGATTGCAATGAACGTCGTGACGCGCGAGCCACCGATGCTTATTGTCCTCGACCTCATGCTGCCTGATCTTGATGGTCTGGAAGTCTGCCGGCGATTGAAGTGGGATCCCAAGACTCGACACATTCCAGTACTCATCGTTTCCGCGAAAGGGGAGGAAACCGATGTTGTCACCGGCATCGAACTTGGTGCGGATGATTACGTCACCAAGCCCTTCAGCCCCAAGGAACTCATGGCCCGGCTGCGGAATATTGTTCGACGTCAGTCTGTTCACGGTTCCATACACGCCGAGCCGTCCACGGTTGATGATGTCAAGCAAATCAGTCTCGCCAACGGGGCATTGGTGATCGACATCGACCGTCACCATGTATTCGTCGAAGGTGAGCCGATTGAACTGACGCTCACTGAGTTCGGTATTCTCCATTGCCTGGCAGCCCGCCCTGGCTTTGTCCGAACGCGTGATCAGATCATCCAAGCTGTGCACGGCGACGACCGCGTGCTGTCCAACCGAACGATTGACGTGCACATGACGGCGTTGCGACGCAAGCTCGGATCGATCGGGAGCGCGATCCAAACCGTCCGTGGAATCGGCTACCGCATTGTTGAGCCAGCATCGGTGCCGGAAGCCACAAAGTAACTATCATCTCAAGGGTGCGTGTGCCGCGAACACTGCTTTGGCGATTGTGCCTTGCGATGATTGCCATTCAGCTACTGGTGGCGATCATCTTCGGTACACACGCACTTCGCAGCGCTCGGGCTTTCCACCACCAGCAGACAGTTCAAGAACTCAGCCGATTGACGGTACTGCTTCGCGATTCCTATGCGGAGTTGGTGAAGGCGGGAGATATCCAAACACTCGATCGTCTCATCAAGCAGCATGGTCGAGAGGGGGGGATTCGCATTACAGTGATCGATCAGGAAGATGGCCGCCCACTTGCCGATTCACACGGCGATGTCGCCACGATGGACAATCACCTCGGACGACCAGAAGTGCGCATGGCCATTAACGGGCAAACTGGCACCGCCAACCGTTTCAGTGACTCGGTTCTCATCGAAATGATGTATTACGCTGAGTTTGTCCCGGCGAGAAGTGATGGGGGACGAAACATCATTCTCCGCACCGCTGTTCCCATGACGGAAGTCAACGCGGATCTTCGTCGTTTGCTGGGTACGCTGGGTATCGCCGGCCTGGCGGTGTTGCTGATTACGGTCGCTGGGGTGTACATCGTGTCACGATTGTTCAGTGACACGATCTCCACACTGTCACATCGGGCCACAGCATTGGCGGCCGGTGATGCTCATCACCCGATCGAAGAACCATCTGCACGTGAACTTGTCCCACTGGTGCAAGCCGTCAATGACATGGCCGGCCAACTGCATGATCGCATCGTCCAGCTTCAGGCCAATCAACACGAGCATGAAGCAATTCTTCAATCGATGAACAGCGGTGTCATTGCATTGGATCTTGACCAGCGCGTTGTTCGACTGAACAGATCTGCCAGTGAGATGCTGGGCTCGCATGTTGAGGGATTGACCAAAGGTCGGCTTTTGCAGGAAGTTGTTCGCAATGACGGGCTGAATCGGTTTGTTCAATCAGCCATGCATGAGCACGCGCGGCAGCCGGCCGAGTTTCGACTGCGCTCCGACCCTGAGACCATTGTGCAGGCCATGAGCAGCCCGCTGACAGACGCAGAAGGCCGGCGCGTCGGCATTCTGATTGTCTTGAACGATGTCACCGCGATTCGTCGGCTCGAATCGTTGCGCAGTGACTTTGCAGCGAACGTCTCTCATGAACTTCGAACGCCGATCACCAACATCAAGGGATATGTTGAGACCATGCTCGAAGTGGGCGTGGATGATGCTGAGCAGGCCCAGCGCTTCCTTGACATCATCAAGCGTAACAGCGATCGACTTGCAGCGATTGTCGAAGACATTCTTTCACTGGCTTGGCTGGAGCAACCCGGCACGCGCCAGTCGCTGGAGCGTGAACCGACATTGCTCGCGCCGGTGATCAAGTCGGTTGTCACGCAGTTCGAGAATGCAGCCCACGCCAAGCGCATCACGTTGAACACCAACGTTCCTGACGACTTACAGGTGTTGATGAACCGACAGTTGATTGAGCAGGCGATTGCCAATTACGCGTCCAATGCCATCAAGTACAGTCCACCCGACACCACGATCACCATCACAGCCATTCGGCGATCCGATCAGGATGAAATCGAGATTGCGGTGGCCGATCAGGGGCCGGGCATTCCAAGAGAACATCTCCCGCGCATCTTTGAGCGGTTTTACCGTGTGGACAAAGCACGCAGCCGCGAACTGGGCGGCACCGGACTGGGGCTTGCCATCGTGAAACACATCGCACTGGTGCATGGCGGTCGGGTCGACGTGCACAGCACCGTTGGCCAGGGCAGCATCTTTCGCCTCATATTGACCTGACGCAAGCACACTGCTGGTTTGCTCCAGCGGTACGGATGTTGTCGAATACAAACTTTCGCAATCCGAACAGTGGCTTAGCGCATTGTGAACACATCTCTGCGAACGTTCCGCCCAGTTCTTCCACCTCAGGTCCAATTCTCATTTTTCAAAGGATGAAACACTCATGAATCACTCGTGCTTCACTCACCCGTCACTCGGCGTCGCCATCGCGCTTGCCGCTGCGACGACAAGCGGTGCACTGGGTACCGCAACCAACACGGATGCTGATTTACAGCAGCAGATCGCGGAACTCCGCGATGAAGTCGCCCGACTTCGCTCAGCAGATGACACCTCCAACTGGCTCACCGAGCAGCGTGCCTCGGAAATTCGCGGCCTTGTCCACGATGTGCTGTCCGATGCTGACACTCGCTCCAGCTTGCTGGGTTCCGGCATGAACGCGGGCTATGACGGTGGCTTCTTCCTCGGCAGCGCCGATGGCAACTACCGCCTGCGTATTGCTGGCCGTCACCAGTTCCGCTATGTCTACAACTTCCAGAGCGATCCCGATCCCACAGTCTTCGGTGGTGACCGTCACCGCAGTGGCTTTGAGAATCGCCGTACCCGTCTGGCATTCTCCGGTCACATCATCAACCCGCAGTGGACCTACCAGATTCAAGGCAATTTCGGCCAGACCGGCGGTTTCAGCGTGATCGATGCCAACCTTGCTTATCGCTTTGATAACGGCATGCGCGTTCGCGTCGGCCAGTTCCGTCAGCCGTTCATGCGTGAGGATGACACCTCCAGCGGTCGTCAGCAGGCCGTCGAGCGTTCGTTGATCAACGGCCGCTTCTCCCAGGGCCGCACACAGGGCATCGAGCTTTCGGGCCGTGCCGGCGACAACTTCGGCTATGCCGTTACGTTCAGTGAGGGCTTCAGAAACAACAACACGCCATGGCAGGCCGAAACCACCGAGTTCGCCTTCACCGGCAAGGTTGAGTACCTCGTAGTTGGCAACTGGCGTCAATTCCGCGACTTCTCGAGCTGGTCGGATGAAGAGTTCGGCGTACTGCTCGGTCTTGGCGCTCACTGGCAGCGTGGTGAGTACGGCACGAGCACCGCTTCCAACGAAATGTTTCGCGCCACTGCTGACGCCATGGTGCAGTTCGGCGGTGCCAACATCTTCGGTGCGGTGGTCATGAATCACCAGGATA
>PWVT01000090.1 GCA_003562195.1 Phycisphaeraceae bacterium
GCTTCCATCCGAATTCGAATGCTTCCGCCTGTCATATGCGTCACACGTCCTGAAAATCACTGACTCGATGAGTCAAGCACATCCATTTCCGCTGCCGAAACGTACGGCTGCGGAGTCCACCGTGGCATTGGGGCCAACTAGTGCGAATCGCTGATGATACGGTTCTCGACGATTCTGTCAACTTGCCCGGTTGAATCTTCTTCATTCAGCCGGGAAAACTCCGCTCGTCCATCCCGCCTCCTGGAACCCAGGCCGCCTGATCCGGGTACAGTGAACAGTATGCACAGCCAGCCGCTTAACGTCACAGCACCGTTTCGCCTCGCCATCCTCACTGTAATGGCGATCTGCCTCCTGGCGCTCCTTGACACCGCCACCCTGGCTGAAGGCCAATCAGAAAAGGACGACTTTCAGCCACTCACCCCTGATGATTTCCAGCCAGCAAGGCACGGTCTCGCCGAACGACCGCTGATCGCTCAGCCGCTTGGTCTGGCGATGTATGTCCCCGATTCCCAGCTTGTCACCGACCGTGCAGACGGCCAGTTGGTCGTCTCGCTGCATGACCCGTCGGACCCGCCCGAATGGACCATTACCCTCCAGCACATGCACACCGACCGAGGCGCCACGCCACGAGGTCAGATCGAGCAGCACCTCGCTGCCCTTGCTGAAAGTGGTCAAGAGCACCAGGTGATCGCGAATCAATCGGTCACCCCCGGCAACGCTGAAGGGCATTTATGCTACCTCCAGCAGGTCTCCGGCTCAGGACGGGATGCTGAACCATATATCAGCGGCTGGTTGATCCTTCGCGCATCGCCGGATGCGTTTCTGGTGTTCTCCATCCTGTCCACTCCTGAGGCGTTCCCCCTGCTTCGAACCGCGCTGGACGCTGGCTTTGAAACGATCAACCTCCGAAGTGTTGCTGAACTTTCGCTGGAGCGACGATCTCGCATTGACGCTGGCAGGGCTTTTCTTGAATCAATCACACCTGAACGCCTCTTGCCTTTGATGGATACTCGCCAATGGGCACGGCTATACCGCATCGACAGCGAAGGCCGGGAAATCGAAGTCGGCTACTCGCTGCTTGAGGTGTTCGAAGCCAAACGCGGGGAACTGCACCCCGGGCGTCGAGAATCAGAATACACCAGTACAGAACGTGAAGAAGGCATCATGGTCAAACTCCAGGGGCGAATCATCGGCGATCTCGATCGCGGCATCTTCTTTGATTCCATTGCCATGTACTGGATGGCGTGGGATCAGTCCGAGGAAGCGTGGTCCGTGCGCGGCACGCAGCGTCAGGGACAGGCCGAACGCAGTGAATCGGAAACTGGTCTCCGCATCGCGCCAAGCACCGGGAACCCGCGCCCCACGCTCACAGTGATCCGTCAACGCTCTTCGGACTACCAGCGCACACCCGCGGAATGGTCCGTACCAGATGCGTACCTCTCACAGGCGCTGGGGTCCGTGCTCGGCCGACTGTTGCCGCGCGACGAACAGCGTCGTAGAGAGTTCTCGTACTATTTTTATAACTACACCCAAGCCACACCGCAGTTGACCCAGCGGACCGACCAATGGGAGCCGCATGACAACGGCCAATGGCGACTGACCACCCACCTCAACGTGGACAGCCCACCGATCGTTTCAATCTACACAGCGGACGGCGAATTCGTGAGAACTCGTCGACCGGACGGCACCATTACCGAACCAGCACGCATAGAAGACATTCGGCGGCTCTGGCAGCGACGCGGCCTACCCATGGGTCAGTGATCCGCCGCTTCGCAAGCCGGTCAGGAGGATGACAGTCATGTCACGGCGCAGGACGTATCGTTGGAGCAACGCCCTGCAATGGAGCCGAACCATGACCGCAAATCATGCGCGTATCCTGGTGTTCCCGGCGATGCTCTTGGCCCTGCTCGCCGCCCGTGGATGCACGAGCACAACCAGCCACCACGGCATTTCACCCGATTTTACCCGCATGTCAGTGTTGCCACCCGACGCCGCGTTGGCCATTGCCGATTTTTTCCCCGAACGAACCGAAGCGGTGCAGTTTCGATTCATCGACAATCCCAGCGGCCTCGACACAATCGAGTTCATGCGAGAACCAACCGATCGTCACGGGGCCAGTTGGGCAACTTCGGAAGGTGAAACGCGAGTTGACTATTGGGCAAGCGACGGGGCGGGCAACGTGCAGCTCAAAGCTGTGCTTGACGTTGAAGACGGTACCGTCAGCCACTTCGATCCTCCATTGACAGTCCCTGCGGATTTGGCCCCAGGTATACCGCACCGCGAGCAGGTCGCCATGCGCGTCGTCGATGCTCGCAAGCCGAAGAAACAAAAAGCAGCCGGTACCGCAACTCGAACGCTCGAATATGTGGACAATCAGCGTATACGAATAGACGGTCGTGATGTCGTCGCCCAACGACTCGTCTCCCATTTGAAATGCGATCTTGGGATGGCCACGGCGGAAATCTCCACGACCTACTTCATCGTTCCCGGCATCGGATTGGTCGCCGAGCAAAGCAAAGAAGAGATTCGCGTGCTCGGCGTGTTCGGCCGCTCCAACAATCGGACCATTGTGCGAATCGCTGACGACTCACGAAATGTGACACGTTGACACGGCTGTGGCAAGTGCGTCGATCATCTCATTGGGGTACAGCGCAAAGGGCCAGTCACGACGCTGCGCGATCGCGGCATCACTCACTGCTCGCCGTGCCTGCTCGACACGCTTGTGCGCCTGCTGCACGGCCTCGACATGGACACGACGAAGTTGCTCAAGTTGCTGATGCATCTGAAAGAACGCCGCCTTGCGCTGTGGTGAACGCCGCGGCAGCCCGTCGACTTGCTTGAGCATGGCGTGCTTCTGCTCACCCGGCGAAGTGCCGCCGGTGACCGATTCTGGATCATGCCATATCCGCCGCGCTTCGTGCTGAGTCTGCACAACATCGCCCGGCTGATCTACGCCCAGCGGCAATCGCAACGTAGCCGTAGCGACTGCGATCGGCGCGACCTCAACACCCAGCCAGTTGCGAATCCAAATTTCCATTGCCCGGTCGTAGTTGGCCCCGCCGGTGCCGTGGATGAATACATCGCACATGCCCAGCCTCACCAATGCCGTCATGAACAGCGCGCGTGGCAGCAGCGGCGGCAGTGACGGGTCATCAAGCACCGCCTGCGCATCATTGTCATACGCACGCATGCGCCTGCCATCCGGCCGAATACGCCACAGCGGCAGCTCGACATAATCATCTCGAACCAGCAGCGGACCGATGCCCGCCTCCGCCACTTCAGCCACGGCTGCGTTGTACGCTTCCGCACATGCATGTGGATCATCCGCCATGGCCTGCAGCAATGCTCGACCAAGCGCGGTCTGCCCGAGGTCCGTCGCGGTGACGTTCGTCACCGGCTTGACCCATCGGGCCATGAGTTCGCTGAGCACCATCGCCATCTGCAGCGCTGCATTGGGCGCATCGGCATGTCGGTGTACCGCTGCGAAAATCCGCTGCACACCTTCGCGCACCGACTCACACGCAAACGGCAGATGCATCGGATCACGCGATGGCGTGAACGCGCCTTGCAACCCCATCGGAACATCCTTGCGACTGGGTGCAAGCTCAACACTTCGCACCGCCAACGAACCATCACCACGTCGAATCGGCACATCGAACGCACCGTAGTGATCCACATGCTGATCAACAATCAGATTCGCCCGGCCGAAGTCATTCGAATCGGCCACGGCATCCATAACCATGTACTTGATGAGAATCCCCGGATGCCACAGCAGTGTTTGATGCCCGGTGGCGATG
Organism: Phycisphaeraceae bacterium; assembly: GCA_003562195.1. GTDB lineage: Bacteria > Planctomycetota > Phycisphaerae > Phycisphaerales > SM1A02 > PWVT01. The sequence goes on from PWVT01000090.1 coordinate 3,798, forward strand.
ATCGGCCGCTCGGTCGCGAGGCCAAGCTCCAGCCGCGTCTTTTCACGCCATTGACGCTGCGCATGGCCAAACAGCGTGCCGTCGGGCTGCGCCCGTGCCCTGGCTGCGATGGCCTCCAATTGCGGCTGGATGTGCAAGTCAATACTCACGAGGCCTCAGCGGGTACAGATGGTTCCAGTTGCTCATCCATTGCCTGTCGACGCTTGGTCAGATCAGACCAGACAAGCAATGGCACCGCAATCGGGCCGATGAAGAAAACCGGCGTCAACAGAACCAGCAGCAGCAAGTGACGTATCGCGTACCCGCTGCCAAGTTCCTTCCAGCCAGCCATGGTCATCAGTACGGCTGAGGCGACAAGAAGCCCCGCTGGAACAATGAGAAGTGGCGGAAAGATCACGGCGAAAAGTGCGATCGTGAGTGCGAACAGATGCACCTTCAACATCGGCCCGAGGCAGTCGATCTGATCGGTTACTCGATTCATGTCCGCCATCGACTTGCTCCCTTTACCCGCACAATGCTTCGCGTGGCAGCAGATCCTTGCACCGCTCCATCTCGCGGCACATCGTCGCGCGGTAGTGCTCCAGTCGTGATGTCGGGTTGTCCAGCGGCCCACCGAAGCTGCGCGATGGGTCGTTGTAAATCAGCCGCACCGGCACTTCCTGAATGCGCAGGCCGTGCGCCACCGCCTGCACCCAGAACTGCATCGGAAAGTCATAGCCATCGATATCCAGACTCAGCTTCTCGCACGCACTCACCCGGTACGCTTTGAAACCGCAAAACGCATCGGTGATCGGCAAACCCAAACGATCGCGCAGCTCTTCTGTGATCGTCTTGTTGATCGCACGGCGATCGCTCGGCGGGGCATCATCCTGCGGCATCTGCTGGAGATACCGACTTCCGGAGATCACATCCGCAGCGTCCTCGTTGATCTTCTCGATGAAATGCGGGATCGCCGCCGGCTCGTGCTGTTCATCGCAGTCCATGGTGATCAGCCAGTCAAAGCCATCAAAGCTGGCCCAGCGGATCATGTCCTGCATCGATCGGCCGTAGCCGCGGTTTTCTGCATGGCGGATCACTTCGACTGACTGCTCAGCGAGCTTCATCGGCGTGCAGTCGGTCGAACCATCGTCGATCACCAACACATCGCTGGCGTAGCGGCGAACTTCGCCCAGCACCTTCGCGACATACTTCTCCTCGTTGTACACGGGGATGCCCACGAGAGTGCGCGGGCTGGTGCGATCAGCATTGGTGACGGTCTGGCTCATACTCACTCCTCAATTCACGATCCCCGCCACCTATGACTCTAGGGATCGGCAAGAGGATGTTCTATCTCTCATCTTCATTGTCCGGCTCGCGAAACAGGGCAAGGCAGGCGGTGTGGCCATGCAGAAACGACGCATCGCCAATCGGCCCCAACTCACCAGCAGCGAAAAACCCAGCCGTGGGTACGTTTCCGAGTCGATCATGAATCATCTGCAGATCATGCCCAGATTTACCAAACAGCCGCGCGCCGCGACCATTGCATGAGTACAGCAACGCCCCGAACGGCGGCGTGCTGAGTTGCTGCGCATCGAGCAGCAACTGCAGGTCTTCCGCAGCGGTCGTTGCATCACGCACATGAAACTGAATCGTCTGCCCAACGCGCGGCATGTCGCCGACAGCAATGCCACCGGCTTTCTGATCAATCCCAAGAATGCTGCGAATGAGAAAGTCGCCACGTCCAAAACGATCCTTATATTCGTTGATAACCGTCCCGATCAACAATCCCTGGCTGAGAAGTTTGCGCTCATCCTCAGACAAGTTCTGAGCAAGCTCTTGCAATGCATCGAGTGCCCGCATGGAACCGAGTTCCAGAATCACGTTCTCCTGCGCCTTGGTCACCACCAGTGGCTTGCCGATGGGTCGGCACCCCTGACTGACGACGAAGTTCACTTTGACGTCGCCCGAGATTGTCACGCCAACCCCGCCGGCGGTCAGCACGCGCTCGTTGAGCACCAACACATTCAACCCCGGTTGCGACGCCCCCGACGCCATGCCGCCAATCACCGGCACGGCTTTCTCACCTTCGCCGCAGTTGCTCAGTGCCGGCAGCAGTCGTGTGATTGGCGTGGTGAATGGGTCAGCAAGCATCATCGTTGTACGAAGTTCATCGTTGAACCCGATGCGCGAACGCACTTGCGCCGGATCGCGCAGCGGGATCGGGTTGTCCGGCGAAGTCGTCCACGAGCGCACTTTCGCTCCACCAAGCCGCATCCCGATGGCGCTTAGGCCTGCACGGCCATCAAGCTCAACATCGGCCCCAAGCACCGCCTCGGCGGTGACGCCGAGCATCGTGCGCGGCTTGACTGTCTTGCGAATGGCAGCAGCCGCCTCCGCAAACGCCGTGCGATGGTGATAGCTTGCGAACATCAAAAGAAGATCACACCGGCCAGCAAGCTCATCGTGAAGCTGCTCGGCAACTTCCATTGCGGCGGTGCGTGAGTCGATGTGCGAGCTGATCGCGGAGGACGCGGCATACGGCCCGGTGCGCGGCGATGTGCGTGGTTTGGGAGAAGCTGAACTCATGACTGCCCCATCGTACCGCCCCCACTGGCCAAACCGCCCCCCTCCGAGGTCGGTTTCTGTCCACTTTCTGCCCAATTCAGCAGGTTTCTGCATGAAATTTACCGGTTTGGACAGTTTCGGCGCACATGCGCAATGGAATTTGACTCTGTCATAGCCGAGCGATTTCCAAAACTGCACACACGACAATGCGATTTGACGCATGGCATGTACCTCACACAGATGGGCAACAAATCTCGCGATGGCACAAACAGCCACACTGCCCAGGGACGCACAACGTTGCAAAAACACGCAGGCCAAAACACACCTCCTCTATATATGGATGCGCGGCAACGCTGGCGCGCGCAAACGCGCACCTATCACTCTGAAACCCCCATTGTTGCGAGGAATTTTTTCCTCCGCGACTCGTACACCGACCGTGCCGCCTCTTGTCCTTTTCCGGATTATTTCTTGACCGCCATCGCGAGCGATGTATGTTCACCAACATCATTCCTGGTCAGCGTTGCGGATGTTCCGGCGTCCGCGGGGAGTGCCCACCCCCCCACCCACCCCCCGCTTTGATTCAGGATTTCCATTGGGCAGGCAGGCAGGCAGGACAAAGAACATGTTAAGCGTTTTGGTTTCACGGTCTCGCGACCACCCGTGATCGGTGTGGCTGTTCTTTGAGAGTGAAAGCGAGCTTTGCGATGGGAGTACGGGCAATGCCGATGATGCGTATGCAACCTCCAGCGATTCGACACAGGAATCATTCCACGCCAACTCTGGTGCTGTTGTTGTGCTTCGCAACAATCTCCGGCTGTGCTGCATCGCACGACTGGTCAGCAAGTCAGGCGAACCTGGGCACCGCGAATGATCAACGGGAACTTCAAATCATCTTGGCGGGCTCGAACGTCACCCATCAGATTGCCGGAGAATGGCTCGCGGAAGACCTGTGGTCGTTTCGGCTTGGTGTACTGATTGTCCAACTGAGGACACGCGATATTGGAGCATGCCTGCCCGAGGATAAACCGACGGACCATATCGCCGACCGCGTGCCCTGGGCTGCTGACAATCGATGATGGTCACGTGCATCAGGCGGCCTGGCCGAACGTCGCGGCCTGGCTTGCTCAGTGAAAGATTTCTCTTGACCGTGATCAGCTCGTTGGTCATGCTGATCAGCGTAGGGAAAATGAAGATTTTCGGATTTTGCCAAGATTTCCGCGCGCCAGAGTTCATCCAGCCCCTCCTTTTGGGGGTGGTGCATTCAATTCAGAATTTTGTCCATGCGCCCGGATCAATATCTGATGCTCAAATCGACCAAGCATGATGCATTTCCAAAGACCCCGCGGTCATGGATCTGCACGCAATTGGGGCTTGGGGAGCAAGGGCTTGCTGAGGCCAATCGACACGTCATGGCTGGGTATGCCAAGCCGCTGAAGGTGTATTTTCGCGGCAGTTCATTTCGATCTATGGCTGATGCTGACGAGATTGTCAACGCCTTCTTTGCCGATCGGCTTTCCCGGCCGGACTTTCTCGCAAAATGGGAAACGAGCCAGCGACCAATGCGATACTGGCTTCTTGTGGGGTTTCGGTATTTCCTGATGGAGCAGTTGGCACGACGCAGTACGGTTCAGGAGACTGCCCAACCGCTGGGTGATCAACACACCTCGGCCGGGACGGTAGAGAGCGAGTTTCACCGTGAGGTCGCTCGCACGCTCGTACGACAAGCAGCGGTGCGTACCGAGGAAATCTGCCGCCGCGATGGACTGGGCGAGCACTGGGATATCTGGATTCGCCACCACCTCAACGGCCGGCCGCTGACGGACATCGCCTGCGAGCGCGGCGAAGATCACGTGCGCGTGAAAGTCATGGCACGAACCGCTGGCAACCGATTTCGCCGCACACTTCGCGAACTACTGACTTGGCCCGGCGCTTCACAACAGCGCGTCGATCAGGAGATCCACGAATTGATCACCACTTTGGGGAAAGACCAATGACACACGATGCAGCAGCGTTTCAAAACACAATGACCAACGATCAGGCCACAACGCTGCTCATGCTGGGCCTGACGAGTGGATCATCTCGACAGATCGACGCCCTGCTCGATCGCATCTCTGAAACGCACGTCCAACCATGGTTTAATCGTGCGCTCGGGGATGTGTTCGATGCCGATGCGATCACGGCGATGCTCAGTGGCGATATTGATATTGCTGGTGTCAAACATCACAAGCGCGAGGCCAAGCGACAGCTTACTGAGGCCACGACGCAGGATAGCCGGTTGACGGCACTGGCTGGATACTGCGTCACGGTTGCGTCGGCATTGGCACATCACGGGACATTAATCAGCTCCCGACCTGGTGAAGAATGGACAGAAGTGTGTGCAGACCTTGCAGGCGTGGTCTCACCAGAGTGGCGTGACCTGTTCACTCGCGCGGCCGAGCGTGCGCTACGCACGTGACAGACGCATCATTCCGGTTCAGCCCAACGCATGGCCTGCTGGTCGTAACCACCATTGGGTTCTGCAGCATGCCAGGCAGTATAAAGCTGCGCCAACTCAGACGCGATACCGCTGGTGCGTGCATGCGTCGGACCGAACTCGTGTGTGTGAATGGAGTGGGTTTCAAGCATCGCGGCCTCGGCATCGGCATACCAATCCAACGCAAACAGCGTCCGGGCGTGATTGAGGAGATAATAACCAAGATGGCGTGTATTGCCGGCCTCGCGTGTCAGCTTTACCACCTCGTTGCCCAATTCAGTTGCTTCGTCGAACCGCTCCAATCGCTGGAGCAGCGTGACGTAGTTGTTCATGGCATTGAGCGTCTCCGGATGTGACTCGTTATAGGCGCGTTTGAACGCTTCGATGGCAGCGATGTGATACGGCTCAGCATCGTGGTAGCGACTCTGATCGAACAGTACACGGCCGAGATTGCCGGTCGCTCTGGCCACGTTGGGATGGCTCTCATCAAGCACGCGCAGCAGCCCCTCCAGTGCGTCGCGGAAGTACGCCTCAGCTTCGTCGTAACGCTCAAGCGAACGCATGAGAAAGCCCAAATTGTTCATTGAACTGAGCGCCAGCGTGTGATCGGGACCGAAGAGTTCTTGACGTCCGGCCAATGCGCGACGGTAATGTGCTTCGGCCTCGTCCATGCGACCCAACGCCCGAAGCACGCGACCCATGTTGTTGATGGTGGTGAGCGTGTCGGGGTGCATTGGGCCGAGCACCTGCTCAAACCCTTCCATGGCCTCGCGATACATCCGCTCAGCTTCTTCTAGACGCCCCTGCTCACGCAGTGCCCGGCCAACATTGTTGACGGCATACAGTGTCTGCGGGTGGTTGTCACCAAACTGCTCACGCAGCACATTCTTCGCTTCGCGGAAATATGCCTCGGCATCGGGGAAACGGCCGAGTTCACGCAGTATGCGCGCCACATTGTTCAGTGATCGCAAAGTTTCCGGATCATGATCACCCAGCGCAAGCCGACGGCCTTCCAACGCGCGGCGATAGTGCTGCTCAGCATCATCGGTGTGGCCCTGCAGGTGCAAAATCCGGCCGAGCGCATCGACCGTCTCCAGCGTTTCGGGATGATCTTCACCGAACACCCGCTCGCGGGCCGCCAGCACGCCGCGGCTGTCCGTTTCCGCCTGCTCGAAATGCCCCTGCTCAGCGAGCACCAGTGTCAGTGAGCATCGTGATCGCAACGTTCGCGGATCATCCTCGCCGCCCAGAACCGTATATCGATTGATGGCCTCCTCGAGATACTTCTCTGCCTCGTCAAAACGGCCGAGATGCCGATACAGCGTGCCGGTTGCGTGGATCAGCTGTACCGTGTCCTCGTGGTCATCGCCAAGCTCATCGCGTCGCAGCGCCAGCGCGCGCAATCGAGGTGACAACGCCGTTTCATAGTCTCCGAGCGTCGTATAGGTTTCCGCAACCGATTCCAGCAGAGCGGCTTTGATGGTGGGTTGGTCGACAAACTCGCGATTAATGGCCTGGAGCGCATGGGCGAGTACGTTGCGATCAAGACTGCTTGCCGCGGCGGTGGTGAAGTTGGCCCCGCCGATGAGCGCTTCGAGGTTCTGCAGCCGCAGTTCGATGGCTTCGTCACCCATACCTGCGCGCTGCCAGGATGCCACGCCTGCTGAGACGATATCCTCGCGCAGGCGCGTGCCCATGAGCTGCACGTCGATGTCGACCAGCATGGAGCGTTGGAAATCCGCGACAGTTCGCAGTTCCTCAGCACGCTGCGTGGCCTCGGCCTCAGCGGCAAGTGCGCGTTCAGCAGCGCGTTCGGCACGGCGTGATTGCTCGATTGCGCGCGTTTCGTTGGCCTGGGCCAAGCGTCGCTGTTCCGCCTCGCGAACAGCGTAGCCCATCGACACAATCGTGCTGATGAGCAACACTGCGGCAATGGCCACCGCAGCAGCCATGGCGGCGCGATTGCGGCGGGCAAACTTGCCAAACCGATACGCCGCTCCGGGCGGGCCGGCAAGAACCGGCTCGTTGTTCAAATGACGGCGGATGTCCGTCAGCAGCGCATCAGCAGTGACGTAGCGACGATCGCGATCCTTCTCGAGGCACTTCATGACGATCCACTCCAGATCGCCGCGTACGCGCTGCAACAACGCACGGTGGTCCAGTTGCCGGCACTTGGCTCGGGTTGCAGCATCGTGATGATCGCGCATTCGCGTGGTCGGCCGGGGCGGATCGACTTCGCGCACCATGCGCTGCAGTTGCACAAGGCCGGTGCTCTCGGATGTCTGGAAGGGCAGCAGGCCAGTGAGCAGTTCGTACAACACCACGCCGAGTGAATACACATCGCTGCGCGTGTCAATGTCTTGCTCATTGAGGTCGGCCTGTTCAGGGCTCATGTACTCCGGCGTGCCGATGAGTTGGCCCTGCTGAGTAAAGACGGTCTTCGGGTCGGCACTGGTGCTCAGCGCCTTGGCCACACCGAAGTCGATGACCTTTGGTGCCGGCAAGCCGTTGACTTCACAGACGAGTATGTTGCCCGGCTTAAGATCGCGATGCACGATGCCCTTGCTGTGTGCGTGCTGCACGGCCTGACATACCTGGACAAACAGCGTCAGCCGCTCGGCAAGGCCGAGGCGATGCTGATCGCAATACCGGGTAATGGGCACGCCGGGGACATACTCCATCACGAAAAACGGTCGGCCTTGCTTGGTTTGCCCGGCATCAAACACTTTTGCCACCCCGGGGTGATCCATCATTGCGAGTGTCTGCCGCTCGGCTTCGAAGCGCACAACGATGGACCGGCTGTCCATACCGGCTTTGAGCACTTTCAGCGCGACATCGCGCTGAACTGGTTGGTGTTGCTGGGCGAGATAGACCATGCCGTATCCGCCCTCGCCAAGAACCTTCTTGATTTCATACGCCCCGATCACATCACCGACATGGTGCTCCGGCTCAATCTCGCCGGTCGCCCAGATGTTTTCGGACTGGGCAAGATCATCATGCGGAACATCACTATCCACGCGCGAGTTCTCCTCAATTCAATTGCCCTCCATGCGCTCGTCACAACACAATACCTTGCCTCACACAGTATAAATGCGACTGCGGGCAAACGCGAGGATGAATTTAATCACATTGTACGCCAGGGCACGTGCGGTGTAGTGCTGAATTTCCCACCGATCACAGGACAGAAACTGGCTGACGGCTGAGACCGCACTACGTTCACCTTGACTGATTGCTCTCGTGACTGACGCGACGTACACGATGAGCCAATGCAAAGGGACCTCAAGCGATGAAATCCGTAGCGAGCATCAAAGGGCATCCAATTCATCCAATGCTGATCGCCTTTCCCGTTGCGTTTCTCGTGAGTGCTTTCGGCTGCAACCTGATCGGCGCGCTGTTCGGTATGCCAGCATGGTGGACAACCGGAGCATGGCTCGCGCTGGCGGGGATCATCGCCGCGCTGGTCGCCGCTGTACCCGGCATCGTTGACTACATCTACACCGTTCCGCCGAACAGTTCAGCAAAAACCCGCGCGACCTGGCACATGGTCGTGAACTTCGGTGCGGTGGGCTTGTTCATTGTTGCGTGGATACTCCGAGGTAGCGCAAGTGCCGAACCAGGGGGGGCAGTCATTCTGTTGGAAGCAGGCGGTCTGGTCCTGCTGAGCTCTGGTGGTTGGATGGGCGGAACGCTGGTGTATCGCAACATGATCGGCGTCAATCACCGCTACGCCGATACAGGCAAGTGGAGCGAAGCGCACTTCGAAAACAACGAGGATGTGCTCACCGTCGCTAGGACTGACGAACTGAAAGCCAACCAGATGAAGTTGTTGCACGTCGGCGACAAGCGCATCGTCTTGGCGCGCACCGAAAACGGTTTCGCTGCGTTTGACGATCACTGTTCACATCGCGGCGGATCACTAGCAGGCGGCGTGTTGATGTGCGGCAAAGTGCACTGCCTCTGGCACGGGTCACAGTTTGACGTGAACACCGGCAAGCCATGCGCCGGCCCGGCTGAACGTGACATCGGCACGTACCACGTGGAAATCAGCGGCAATGAGATTCGCCTGACGTTATGACCACAGCCAGTACGTGACGAACCCCCAGCACACCACGTGCAGCAGAATGATGAACCAGAGCATGGCGATGTACGGTCTCTTGCGATTCTTATGCCGCAATAACCGTTGAGCGGCGAGCGTGCCCGGCCAACCGCCGAGCAGTTCAAGCGTGTGCAACGACCCTTCGGGTGTGCGCTCAGGTCGATGGCCACCAGCAATTGCGGCGCGTTTGTCGCGCCACATGGCAAGGTACGTGATGAAGCTCATCACGCCGTACCCGCTCAATACAACCAGCACCCATGTCGGCATGCGGAACATCCTACCGCATCACACGAACCGGCATTCCACCGGAGCCGCACTGCGATGCCGGCTCGGGTAGCATCGATCATGTCCCCCACAATTCGCCTTACGCTGCTGCCTCTGATCGTACTCTCGCTCATGCACACGGGGTGCGCCCAGTATCGTTATCACCTGACACAGCCGGAGGAAGTGGCTGGCTCCATCCCCGCTCGGGAATCGATTTCCGTGGAGTTCGACCCGCTGGTCTATCAGTTGCGTGAGGTGCAAGGCGCACTTGGAATCAGCATTAACAACCCGACAGAAGTTGCAATAACACTGCTTGGCGAACGCAGTTACATCGTCGATCCCACGCGCGAGACGCATCCGATACGCAGCGGAACCATTGCCCCAAACAGCCACATCACTCTGATGCTTCCACCACAACCACGCACGACACGTGCTGGCCCGCGTGTTGGGTTTGGCGTGGGTGTGGGCACGGGGTATCGCGGCGCAGGTGTGGGCACGGGGTTCTACGGCGACCGCTGGGGCGGCCACCACCGCCACTCGTACGTCATCGAAGGCGAGCCGCGCTGGCGATGGACCACCGGGCCGGTGCGCATGCGACTGGTCTATGACCGCAATGGCGAACACATTGAACATAACTTCTCGTTCGACCGAGTACGCGTGCGTTAGCCCGCCCTGCCGACCCCGATCACGCCGACCAACAGATATGTGATGCTGAATAGCGCGAGAAACACAATTGAGCTGATGCTGAATACGCGCAAGGCCTTTCCTGGCTGAGCTGCAATGGGCATGTACGCGCTTGTGACCACGCGGAAATTGATATACGCCAACACCGGAGCGGTCAGGAACGAGAGCGTGGTGGCGAGATCGACCAGATCGGTCAATTGCCCGCCGAGAAATGCAAGGATGATCAAGGCGATCAGCGCTTGAGTTGCCACCCAGCCGGCGTAGGTGCGGCCGGCCTGCTTACGCGTCGGCTCATCGCCGCGCATGGTCGCAGTCAGCCGCTGCATGACGCGCGGAAACGCATCGAGCACGACCAGCGTGGTGCTGAACATGGTGGTAAACGCAGCAACAGCGATGATCGGCATGCTCCATGATCCAAGCGTACTGCCGTACAGTTCAATGAACTGTCGGGCAAAGCCCGCACCGCCTGCGGCGAACGCATCCTCACGACCAAACATGACCAAAGCCCCCAGCGTGAGAAACAGAACCGCCACAGATGCCGCGAGAATGTAGCCGAAGTTGAAATCAAAGCGTGCCTGGCGCATGGTCGCGGTATGGCCGGTTTGCCGGGCACGCTCCTGCATCCAGATGGAATGCCAAATCGCCGAGTCGATGGGAATCGGCATCCAGCCCATGAACGCGAGGATGAACCCAAACGCACTGAGCGTCCACCATGATGGCGGCGAGGTCTCAACGACATACTCCGAAGGCGAAGCAACGGCGACAACGACGGCTGCAATCGTGGAAACCAACAGCACCGCCATCACCAGTTTCATCGTCGAATCTAACAGCGCATACCGCCCAAGAATCAGCAGCAGCACACACGCAAGCACGATGACGCCGCTCCAGACCAATGGCGTCAGCGCCACCGGTAGCACCGGGCCGAACAGTAATCCCGCGAGCGCAGCGGTGACGATCGTCAGCGCTGCCATGATGATGAACATCGTCCCCACGGTGACGATCAGGCACATCCACAGCGCCCACTGGCCGAGTCGGCGATACCCGTCGATGAGCGTCTCACCAGTGGCGGCCGCATAGCGCGGCCCGAACTCGAGAAACGGATATTTCGTCGCACACGCCAGGATGAGCAGGCCGAGCATACCAAAGCGAAAATCCGCACCCGCCCGGGTGGCCTGCACAAGGTGCGACACGCCGATCGCTGCCCCGGCGAGCAGAATCCCCGGCCCGATCGCCTTGAGCAACCCCCGCCGCATCGCATCGCTTGGTGTGACCTGCATCGCGAGACATTCTGACGAGTCGAACCGATTTCGCAATATTCTTTCCAGTCCACGCCGAGCGTGTCTAACCCCGGACTCCATCGATACTTGCAGCAAATCGACCTGCTTATCAAGCTCCATGCTGCAGAAGAAACTGTGAAGCTGCGTAATTTTTCGTCACATGCACCGCGCGACGCGCATCTCTGCACATGTGTGGGTGGTAACGTCCACGACCGGAGCAAATCCCGAGGCAGGAACTCCGAGACGAAGGCCCACGCTTGATGTCACGACGCTGCCGCGTCGGCTGACAACGGTGTCAGTCTGCCGCAGCGCACGATCAACAGCATGGAATAAGGAACTCAAAAGGATGGCACAACACACACATCGTCTGGCGGCACTCTCGTGCGGCGCGATGATGCTCGCCTCGGCGGGATCAATTGCGTTGACCGCAACGCCAACAGCCGCACAGGCATATGCCCCACAATCGATCGGCCCGGAGCAGGGCATCATTGAGCGTGCTCAGCCGATCATTCTCGATACACATCAACTCGTACAATCAGCCGGAGATCGTGAAGCATTTCCGACGCTCGAAGTGACAGTCTTTGATGATCGCGAGTTGACGGTCACCTGGCAGCGAACGCGCATCATCAACCCGCAACGATTTACTTTGCACGGCACCGTCGATGGTGTGGCCGGATCGGATGTCATCTTTGCCCACAACGAGGGTGCTGTGTTCGGGGTCATCAATGCGCCGAACATCGGGCACTTTCGCATTCGCCGCGATGGCGAGGTCGTCATGCTCGAGCAATTCAGTGACCGCGACGTTCCATGCGCGACGGATGATGAGCGATCACGCCTGATGTCGCGCGTGCACCGTATACGACCAGCAGGCCTGCCGCCGCAGCCGATCAATAGTGGCGATCCGCCGGAAATCAGCGTGCTCGTCGCGTACACCCCCGCTGCCAAGTTGTATGCAGGCGGCGAGGCGGACATGATCGCTGCGATTGACGCTGCCATTGCCGAAACACAGGCATCGTTTGACAACAGCGAGATTGACGCAACGGTCGTGCTCGCGCTGGCACACGAAACGGACTACATCGAAGGCCAAATGACTCAAGACCTCAATCGGATGCTCAATCCGGTCAATGGGTACATGGATGAACTGCACGAGCTGCGCGCCCAGCACGAGGCGGATCTTGTCGCGCTCATTTCCATGTCAACCGGGTACTGTGGTCTTGCGAAGTGCGTGGCCATCCCATCGCTCGATTTCGCACCGAACGCGTTCAGCGTCACCCGCGCCACGTGCCTGGGCAACTTCACCTTCACGCATGAGCTTGGCCACAACATGGGCTGCCATCACGATCGGGACAACGCCTGCTGTCCCGGCTCCGGCTCGGGATGCGGGTCATACGATTTCTCCTATGGCCATCGCTTCACGGGCAACGATGATGTGCTCTATCGCACTGTGATGGCCTATTCACCAGGTCAGCGAATCCTGCACTTCTCGAACCCGGATGTAATGCACGAAGGTGTACCCACGGGCGTACCTGAAGGCGATCCTCGCTCAGCGGACAACGCCAAGACCATTAATCTCAATGCAGACATTGTCTCGCAGTGGGGCCAGGTCCAGTACCTCTGCGGGGCGCCGATCAATACATTGCATGTGCCATCCAACTACAGCACCATCCAGGCGGCCATTGATGCAGCGGATGATTGTGATCTCATCCTTGTTGCGCCAGGGACCTACAACGAATTGATTGACTTTCAGGGCAAGGCCATCACCGTCGAGTCCACTGGTGGGCCGGACGTGACCATCATCAGCGGCGATGGGCTCAGCGGCAGCGTCGTGACGTTCGCCAACAATGAGTGGGTCGATTCCCGACTGATCGGTTTCACCGTGACCGAAGGAACTGGTACCAGCATACACGGCTCCACGGACACCTTCGGTGGTGGGCTGTTTGTCGTCGGCAGCGATCCTGTGATTGAGAACTGTGTCGTGACCGCAAACGATGCGACCTACGGTGGTGGCGTCGTGATCTCGAACGGTAAAGTGGTGTTCTTCGACACCATCATCAGCGACAACACGGCAGTCAGTGGCGGCGGCATTGCCAGCGGGGTCAATCTCGGCGGCGGAACTGCCATCTTCAACAACTGCAGTATTGCTGATAACACTGTCAGCGACAACGGCGGCGGGATCATTGCCGACCGTGGCACGATGATCCTGCGCGGCACATCCGTCGATAACAACTATGCCGGCCTGCGCGGCGGTGGGATGTACGGCTCGCTCGTCGGGGTGCTGATCGCCAAAGACGATTCCAGCTTTACCGGCAACTACGGCGATCTGGCTGGCGGTGGAATCTACGTTGCTGGCACGTACACGGTCTCTGCAGACGGTGCGCACTTCGGTTCAAACGCCAGCAATATGTCCGATGGCAGCGGCGGCGCGATTCACAACGAAGATGCCAATGTGGACATTCACGGTTGCAGTTTCGCGAACAACTCTGCGCGTAGCGGCGGCGCCTTGTTCAATGGCATTCATGCACAGACGACTGTCCGTGGCTCGTCGTTCTGTGGCAATGAATTGAACGACATCACCGGCCCGTGGACCGACAACGGGGCCAACAGCTTCCAGGGCAACTGCCCACCGCCAGTCGGCAATCCGGATCTCAACGGAGACGGCGTTGTGGATGGGCTGGACCTGCTGATACTTCTGGCAGAGTTTGGCCCCTGCGCCGACCCGAACGACTGCCCCGCAGACCTTAACGGCGACGGTGAAGTTGACATCTTCGACCTGCTGATCCTGTTGGACAACTGGGGCTGATTCTCCCCCCCGGCCTGTCCACAGTCGATTCGCCCGATGGTCCTTTCGGATCATCGGGCTTTTTTGTCATGAACAGATTGTGATGTAACACCCCCAAGGATACTGAAAAAGCGGGTGACCGGGATCGAACCGGCAACATTCAGCTTGGAAGGCTGACACTCTACCAATTGAGTTACACCCGCGCTCTGGCGTGAAGTATATCGCCCCTGCGACTGATTGGAAAACGACCGCTACTTCGGGGTAGTGGGTCAGTTTGAGTAGAGGTGGCACAGGCGTCCCGCCTGTACATGGTCTGAACAGGCCAGAGGCCTGTTCCACTTTCAAACTGATCCACTACCTACTTCGGTGTGCCCGGCTTGGTGCTGGTGAGAGTAAAGCGGTGGAAATTGTATTGGCGATATGCCACAGCAGGCAGACCGACGCGGGTGGCGAATTTCATCACCTCTTCGCGCGTAAAGCCAGCTTCAACACTGACGCGCGCATCATGCCTTGCCATCGCGGGAATACCTGTCCCCGGCAGTGTGAGCAGTCGAACCCCAATGCGTGCCCAGAACCCGCGAATGAGATCATTCCAAATCAGTCCGTGTGTCGTGAGCCGATCCATGATCCGCAAGGTTGTCAGCACATCCACATCTTCAAGATGATGCAGGAACAGACCGGCATGAGCATAATCGAACGACCCCGGCTGATAGTGGTCCATGAGTTTGAGCGCATCGGCCTGTTCAAGCGTGATGTCAGGGATGTCGCCGACGAAGGCCCGAGCCGCCGCTAGCGTCTTGGCATGGACATCCACACCAGTAATCTGAACATTGATCTTTGAGCGCTGCGCCCAACTTGCAATGGCCAGTGGAATGTCCGCTGAACCGGTGCCGACATCGAGAATGCGCATGGTCTTGTCGCTCGGCCAGGACTTTGCCCAGTTGCGCAAGTGCGCCAACACTGCGGATGTTCCGCCGAGGCGCTGGTTGAACCTGCGGATGAATTGCAGCGAACGCGCCAACTCCGCCTCATCCACATCTGGATCGTCCATCAGTTCCGGGACCAAGTGGCGTTGCGTCAGCATGGGCCTGCCCTTGCGGAGAATGTGTCATCATGTCCCACGCGTTCGGATGTTAGAAGCGAAGCGAACCGGATACGCCAACGAATGGGGCAGGGTCATAACTCTCACGGGCGAGACGATTTCCATCGCGATCTTCCAACCGCATGCGTCCGCCTAGAGCGACACCACCGAAGAGATTGACCGACAAGCCCGGATTGACGTGGTATGTCAGGCGTGCCCAGAGCGGCGTGCTGATGTCCTGGCCAATACCGCGCGGTGCTGCGCCGCTGTCATCAAGCCGAAAACGTCGATAGCGCATCGCTGTGCCTGCGGCGACTTCAATTCCTTCAACGACTTCATAGATCAGTTCAAGGCCGCTTTCACCCGCCGCAGAAGCGGCTGTGGTGCTGGTTAACCGCAGCGCGTCGGTCAGGTTCCAGTCAAGCACAACGATCGGGAACAAGCGTGGCCCGTCACTGAGTTGTGTGACGACCCCCATCCCGCCACCAATGGTGAGGTTCTCATCAAACTTGTATGAAACCCCGCCAAACCCACCGCCGATGAGCGACTTCTCCCAGCTCGCGCCGGATTCACGCGAGAACTGGCCCATCGGTCCGCCGAAGACCGTCCAGTCTGAATCCAGCGCCGCTGAAAAGATGGCACCGAAATTAATTGTGTGTATGTCATCCCACGGATCGTCGCCAAAGTTTCCGCCATCGCGAAAACTATAGCGATCCAGGTTGTAGTTCATTCGAAACGTGAGGGTCATGTCGTCCGTCAGGTCAGATCGCACGCCCAAGCCAACCGATCCCCGCGCCACGCGAAATGCGCCGCCACGGTTGATGTCAGTACGAAACTGGTACTGCCCGGAGGCAGGGATGGAGAAGAAGACCGATCGCCCCGACCCATCCGCTTCGACCTGTGTTTCCGCCCCCATGACAGACGCGGCCGGCAACACAAAAACGCTGCTCGCCAAAACAAGACTCATGCAAGAAAGGGACGGTTTATTCACAACGACCTCCAAGTGGTTCGTGTCGAAAAGCGTGCTGGTGGATGCGTAGCGTAAGGACTTTTGCCAATCTGGCAACGATGCAGCCATATCGATCGCGTACACACGTTTGCGGCAGACGTTAGACCGACACCTTGCGGAGGTACACAAACCATTCCACGAGGAGCAACATCACTGCGGCTGCAATGAGCCACGGCCATAACTCGCGTGGCACGACATGTGAACCCTGATCGCCCGAGGCAGCTTCGGAATTGACGACCAGTTCACTGTGCGGACGGATATCAGATTCGCTATCGCTCAGCACGCTCACCGCGATGTTCTGCATCGGAGGTGCAGCACCATTCACTTCATACACGCCGGCACGTCGGAGTGCTGGCAACGATCGCACTGCGCCGGGTTCCACATTCACGGTCATACTCGTCGGCCCTTCAATTTGCAGTCGATTCGCACTACCCAGCGCTCGGACTGTAATGGGATCTCCTGGCATGTGAACCAGCCCGTTCTGGCCAGAGCCGGCAAGCAGGATGTAATCCAGCACGTTCTGCATAAACACAACAATGCTCACGTGCATCGGCCAGTTGCTGCGCTCAAGACTGAACCCAGCGACAACATGCCGTGCACCACGTGTACGGAGCAAGGCAATCACCGGCCCCTCCGGACCGGTCGCCAATGCGGTCGCTGCCGAAGGCAGTTCATAGCCGCCAAAGCCAGCATAGAGGATCGTGTCCAACGACACATGACGCATGACAGGATGCTGACGATCCCAACTGAGTATGCGCCGTCCGCCTTCGCTGCGCGGTTCGATGGCGTTGACACCGGCCGGCACGCCGCCGAACGTCAGACTCGGTATCCCCGGCAAACGAGATGGTGAGACACGATCAAACACGATCAGATCGAACTCCTCACCTGCATCGATATCGCGCGGATCAAGCTCGGCGAATGCTTCAGCGCGAAGCGCGGTCAACGATCGCGGATCCATGTCGGCGATAAGGTCATAGGTGAATGGATCGGGCCGATGACCTGCATGGACAAATCCAACGCGCGGCTGTGCAGGCGGCGGCATCACCAGCGAAGCCATATCGTCCACTGCAAGAGCGTCCTCGTGATTGTGCTCTAATGTAATGATTGCCTCTTCATTGAGCTGCAACGAAAACGTGGCAGTCGCTTCACCAGGACTGTCATCCGTTGCGCCAGGCACATCGATGCGCCTGAGCTGATCGACCTCGCCATTGACGCGCAGAGTAAGTACGGCGGATAATTCGGCTGGGCCGGCGTTGACCAACCTGGAGAATACAAGCACTCGAGCTGGATCTTCATAGTCCCGCCGCGCGCTGAATGAAACAATGCCGAGATTGTCCACCGGCTGCGTGGATGGTGGGCCGACCCGGATGTATCGAAATGTGCCTGCACGCAGCATGAAGCCCAACCGATCTCGTGGCGGGGCAACACACCCATCGGAGAGCAGCACCACTTCTCCGGCTTGTGCGCCCGGTTCTTCACTATCGCCGGAGAAAGCTGCAGCCAATTGCAGCGCTGCATCAAGATTGGCTGTCTCGTCCGTAGGCCCTATGGAATTGATCGCACGAATCAACGCAGCGCGATCGAATTCGAAGCTGGAAACGACATGGGCCGTGCGCGCAAATGCGATGACCATCATCTCACTGACGCCGCCGCTGCGTCGCAGGCGCTCGACCATGTCGATGGCTTCTTCCTTCGCGTGTTCGAGTCGCGAACGGCCGTCTGCATCGGTCGCATTCATGGATGCGCTGCGATCAATGACCAGAACGATGCGATCCGCCACGCCGGATTCCGCTTCCGTCACCGGCCTGGCCATGGCCACCAGCAGCGCAGCGAGAATGAGCATCTGCAGCAGCAAAATGATGGAAAATCGAAGTCGCTGAAACGGGGCGTTGACCTCCAGATCCTCAAACGCGCTCCGCCACAGCAAGGTGCTCGCCATGCGCACATACCGCCGCCGCAGCTTGAGAAAGTACAGCAGCAACAGCAGTGGAAGTGTGACGGCTGCTGCGACCAAGGCCGTGATTGGCGTGAGGAAGCTCACGCATCATTATTGCCACTGTATTGCGGGGTCGTCGGTTCTCTGTGTGAACTTCATGACGCTTGGGCACGCTGCGAGTCACCTGGGGGATTTTCTTTGCCGGAGCAGTCTTGCAGCGAGAGCGATCGATTCTCACGGAAAAACCGGCTGGGTCGATCATCTTCGAGCTGTGCCTGAAGCTTGCTCAACGCATCGAGTTCGATCTGGCGGACACGTTCGCGGGTCAACCCGACCTCTTCACCAATTTCTTTCAACGTCAATGGCTGCTGGCCTTCAAGACCGAAACGCAACTTAAGCACACGGGCATCACGTTCATCGATGGCATCGAGGAGCTTGAGGATCACCTGAAACTCTTCACTTTGTGCGATGGTTTCATCGGGGGGCGTACACTTGCTGTCCTCGAACAGATTGGCGTAATCCACCGCATTGCCGTCTTCTCCGGTCGGCGCTTGCGAGGGTGAGTTGAATGCTCGCACGGCGCGGCGGATGACCTGCAGCTTCTTCGGCGCAACGTTCATCGCCTTTGCAAGTTCCTGCGTGGTTGGTTGGCGGCCAAGCTGCTCTTCGAGCATGCGGTTGGTGTCTTTCCAACGCGCGATCAGCTCCACCATGTACGCGGGAATGTGTATCGGTTGTACGGCATTGATGAGCGTGCGTTTGATTGCCTGCTTGATCCACCACGATGCGTAGGTGGAGAACCGTGCACCCTGCGCCGGATCAAAGCCCTCCACAGCCCGAATCAGACCAAGGTTGCCTTCTTCGATGAGGTCGGCCAGCGGCAGGCCGCGATGCGCGTAGTTCTTGCTGATGGACACCACCAGCCGCAAGTTTGCGCGAACCATGCGTTCTTTGGCTGCGTGGTCATTGTCGTTGATAATGCGCCAACCGAGTTCTTTCTCTTCCTCTGCAGTCAACAACCCGACCTCGTTGATCTGCCGGAGATAAAGCTGAAGATCGGAATGCAAGGCGTTACTGGCCAATGCTCGCTGACCTTTCATCTAACCGAGTTGCGCATGCTACTCGCCTGAAACGGAACCGATGGGCAAGCAGCGGATTAGAGATGAATCTCGACTCCACGAACGAACCAGATGGCCCGCCCCACCAGTTCCTAGAATGAGCCAGCGCGATGCTCTCTCACCCTACCATCCAATGTAATGCTACTCATTGCATCTGTGCCAAGCAACGGTCAATTCCGGCCGATTGATGATTCGGGCAGAATTCCAATTCCAAGCTACTTTCGGCTTGATCTCACCCCGTCTTGACACCTTCACCTGACACGTGGCAAGTCCATGAACCACGATCTCACACAACTGCTTCAATCATGGCCGTATGAACCCGGACGCATCAATGCTCGCGTCATTACCGGCGAAGACGGCCGAGAAAAGCTGCAAATGCGAATCGATCTGGGCGTATTGCAGATGGAATTGCAAGGGCGACCCGATGGCAAGCAGCCGCACGGCTTTGAATCGCTGCTCGATTATCAGCTTGATCGCCTTCACCGATACACCGAACAGAACGGGTCCCCCGCTGGCTTTGTCCTCAGCGCCGAGGAAGCTGCGGCCTTGCGGGAAGAGGCCATCCACTACTACCACCGCTATGTCGGCCTATTTGCCATACGAGACTATGAAGGCGTGATTCGCGATACGCAGCGCAACCTGGATGTGCTTGATCTCTGTCGCGAGTACGGCCAGACTGAAACGGACCGGCGCGTGCTTGAGCAGTTTCGGCCGCAGGTCATCGTCATGCGTGTGCGCAGCGAAGCTGAACGAGCATTGGCTGCCAACGCCCCGCGAGATGCCCTGGCGGCTCTGGATCGCGGCTTGTCCGAACTGCGCACGGTCTTTGCTGAGAGCGGCAACGACGATGCGTTCGAGACTTCCAACGAAGCGCAGTTGCTCCGTGGGATGCGTGATGTGCTCATTCCCAAGCTCCCGGCAAGCCAACGCGCAGAATTGCAGGAGCGGCTCATGGCGGCACTCGATGCGGAAAACTATGAACTGGCCGCCATCCTGCGCGATGAACTTCGAATGCTGTGACGCGTGGGAATCACTTGCCCAAGGCCTTTTCCACACGAGCCAAGAGCCGCCGCTCCATGGCTTCATCGCGTCCCATCGGCACCCAGAACGGACGGTTTTCCGTGACGTCGTCCTCCGGCCCTGTCGCTGTTGAAGCAGCACGGCGGGTCCATGTGGATCGGCGCAGGCCAGGCCGCTGCAGACGCTCCACATGCACCAGCACCCGAAGCTGCATCGCACCTTCATACCGGGTGAGATCCGCATCCACCTCGTCTACGGCAAGCAGATCAAGTGCCGCAGCACTGGCCTGATCGTCCGGGGCAAGTAGCGGCATGAACTCGAATCGCGCCCGACGACGCTGGTGTCCCAGCGTGCTCTCCAACGTGCGCTGCATCGGCTCGCGCACTGCGTGCCATGGCTCAAGCATCGTCGGTGCGGATGTGGGTTGTGTCTCGACAACTCCCGCTCGGCGATCGCGAAAACCGCCAACAAGCGACTCTTTACGTGCAGCTTCAATCGCAGCATCGAAGGCATTGTGATACTCATCATGACTCAGATGCAGTTGGGCAGGTCCAGGTGATGCAGCACACCCGGTCAACACTACGATGAGCAGAACCGACAAGGCGATCATGCAGCGGCCGATAACAGCAACAGCAGGGGGAATCACAGCCATGAACGAAAGTC
Source organism: Phycisphaeraceae bacterium (assembly GCA_003562195.1). Classification (GTDB taxonomy): domain Bacteria; phylum Planctomycetota; class Phycisphaerae; order Phycisphaerales; family SM1A02; genus PWVT01. The sequence goes on from PWVT01000090.1 coordinate 24,742, forward strand.
TAACCGACCTTTCATTGTGCCGCGCGGGGCCGATACACATCATCTTTGATCACAGATAGACAGAAACTCAAGCGTTGACGAGCCGAAAGAAGAGTGTATAGAGTGTTCGCGGAGGATTGAATGAGCCAGTCAACTCGGTATCGACGGAGCGGAGCCATCGCGGCGTGCGTGATTGGTGCAGGTGTTCTGACTCTGATTGGTACGGAGGTTCTTGGCATTTCCCTTCGCGGCGGAGATCGCGGTACTGGAAGCGGCACACAACAGCAATTGCCGACAACGATGGAGGACTTCTTCCAACCGGGCACACAGCCGGATCCTTCAGGTGAAATCGTCCAGCCGATTATTCACTCCAACAATTGCGTCGCGTGTCACGGGCAATATCTCCTCGATGAAAAGGTCCCTTCCTATGCTGAGGCGTGGGATGGTTGGATCAACAGCATCAAGGGCCACACCGCCCGCGACCCCATCTGGAAGGCCGCCGTGGCCATTGCCAATCAGGATGCTGCTGGCGCGGGTGAATATTGCATTCGCTGCCATGTGCCCCGCGGCTGGTTGGCCGGCCGCTCTGAGACTGGGCTTGTCGAAGATCTTGACGATCTGGATTTTGACGGCGTCAACTGCCACTTCTGTCATCGAGTGGTTAACCCCGTCCTGACCAAAGACAGCCCCAAAGAAGACGGCCCCATCCTCGCCGCATTGGACTTTCCTCCCACCGGCGCTCCCGGCAATGCACGCTGGGTGCTTGATCCCAATGATGTACGACGCGGTCCGTTTGACGATGTGCCACTGAATATGCATGGCGAAGCGGACATCATCTTCTCGCCGTTTCATCTTGAATCCGCCATGTGCGGGACCTGACATGATGTGAGCAATCCGGTGTTTGAACGCCAACCCGATGGCAGCTTTGCCATTGGCACGTTCGGTCAGCCGCATTCAACGCAAAACACGCACGACATGATGCCCGAGCAACGCACGTACAGCGAATGGCTGCATAGTGATTTTGCCAAGGGCGGCGTGTACTTCCCCGATGGTCGTTTCGGTGGCAATCACGACACCGGCATCATGCAATCCTGCCAGGACTGTCACATGCCCAAGAAATTCACCGGTGGGTGCAGCTTCTGGGATGTTGATGGGCTGCCGTTCTTCCCGCGCCCGGACATGCCCATGCATCACTTCGCAGGCGGCAATACCTGGGTGCTTGGCGCGATCTATGAACTGTACGGCGAGGACATCGGCCTGACGGCTGAATCCGTTGCCGATGCCCAGGAACGCACCGCAGACATGCTCCGCGCTGCATCGGATATGGAACTGGACATCATTGATGATGAACTACGCGTACGAATCATCAACTGGTCCGGCCACAAGTTGCCCACCGGCTACCCTGAAGGCCGCCGCATGTGGGTCAACGTCAAGTTCTATGACGAACAAGACAATGTCGTCAACGAGCACGGCCATTACGATTACAAAACTGCGACGCTCTATGGTGACGACACGAAGGTGTACGAGATGAAGCTCGGTATGGATAAAGACGTTGCCGCAGCAACAGGTCTTGAGCCAGGCAAGTCATTCCACCTCGTGCTCAACAACGTCGTGCTGCTGGACAATCGCATTCCCCCGCCCGGTTTCACCAACGCAGCGTATGAAAGCGTACTCGCTCAGCCGGTCAACTACTCCTACGAAGATGGCCAGCATTGGGATGACACGCATTTTGATATCCCTGCTGGAGCAACATCAGCGGTCGCGACGCTGTATTTCCAAACGACCAGCCGTGAGTACATTGAGTTCCTGCGCGATCAGAACGTCACCAACTTCGATGGCTTCATCGCTTACGACCTGTGGGAATCTCAAGGCCGCAGCGCACCGCTGGATATGGTCAGTTCAGTGATTGACCTAGATGTGCAGCCGGGCAACCCGGCTGATCTCAATGGTGACGGCGTGGTGGATGTCTCAGACCTGCTGATCCTGCTGTCCAATTGGGGTCCCTGCCCACGTGGCGACACCTGCCTCGGCGACATCAACAAGGACGGCGTGGTCAATGTGTCAGACCTGCTGATTCTGCTCGGCAATTGGGGATAAAGGGCCAAATTGGAAATCGCGATCCGGATACGCTGACACCACAGCAATCAAGATCGGCGCTACGAAGCGGGCAAGCCCGCTCGCTCAACTCATCCAAACAGCGTGTCGAGCAACTCCACGATGCCTTTGCCCTGTGTCGCAATCGTTTCCTTGATCGGACGGCCGGCGGCGATGTCGAGCAGTTCGCGCACGAGTTTGCTCTCGCCGGCGAAGTCCGCCTTGTTCACCACGAACACATCGGCAATCTCGAGGATTCCTGCCTTGTCCATCTGCACCGCGTCACCCATGCCGGGCACGACGACCACGGCCGTGCGATCCACGTAATCGCGGATCTTCGTTTCATTCTGACCTGCACCGACAGTTTCCACGATCAGTTTGTCATAACCGGCGCCACCGATGAGTTCGATGATGGCGGGCAAAGTCGAATAGTCCTCGCCGCTGATCGCCAGCGAACGGTAAAAGACATTTTCATCCAGCGCGTTGAAATCCACACGCAGGCGGTCGCCAAGTAAGGCGCCGTTCGTGATCGGGCTCATGGGGTCGAAGGCGACAACGGCAATCTTCTCACCCCGCCGCACTGCCTCGGCAGCCATCGATGCAACAAGTGTCGATTTGCCCGCGCCGGGTGAACCGGTCAGGCCGATGACATCCGCCGGCCGTCTCTTCGGTGCATCGGCCACCTCGCTTCCGCCGTGGACCAGACTCAGGTTGCGTCCCAGCACGGCGGTGACATGGTCGCTGTTGAGCGGTTCGTACGGCTTGGTGGCTTCGCGCACGCCATCGACAATGTCCTGCATGGATGTGCCGGTGTGATACAGCTTGTGCACGCCCGCATCGAGCATGGTCTGAACATCTTCCTGGGGAATGATGCCGCCGACGTTGATGACCATGTCCGGCCGACCGACCTTCTTGCACTCTTCAATCAACCGCGGGACCAGTACGAGGTGTGAATTGCTCATCATCGAGCAGGCGATGACATCAGCGTCCTCATCGCGGGCGGAAATGGCCAGACTACGCGGCGTCTGCCAGAGGCCGGAGTAAATCACGTGGACACCGCTGTCGCGCAACGCGCGGGCGATGAGTTTGACGCCTCGATCGTGGCCATCTAGGCCCATTTTCCCCAACAAAACGCGCGGGCGATGGCTGAGATCGCCGCAACGATCGAGCTTTTCAACAGCCGTGGTCGGTTCAGTCGTCGGACTTGGCATAGGACCCGCATGATAGCGGGAGAACAGTCCAGAGGACCGGCTGACGGTCATTTCTCGACGAACGACCACTTCATTTTTTTAATGTTTGGACGTTTGGACGTTTGCCGTTTCGCTACACTGCCCGTCCGATGCGGCTGCGACAACTGCCACAACTGACGCTCATGGTGGGGTTGCTGGCAATCTTTGCCGTCTTCTTGTTGTATCCCATCTGGCTGACAGTCCAAGGTGGCTTTGAAAGCATAGTGCCGCTCCAGCAGGTACGCCTCGTGGACGGGCAGCGGCATGTCGGACAGGTCGTGTCCAGAACGGATACTCACATCGTTCTGCGACTGGACGACTCGTCCGTAGAACCTGAGATCTCGATCGAACTGGATCAGATCGCCGACACCCGCCCGGTCAAACGCTTCACGCTGCACCACATCATCTCCGTCTTTCAGGATGCCTCACTTCGACAGGGGTTGATTACCGCTTTCTTGGTGGCGGTCTGTACGACCATTCTCTGTTTCTTCCTCGCCCTGCCCCTGGCGCTGCTGGCTGCGAAATTTGATTTTCCCGGCAAGGCCGCGATGTCCTCATTGGTGCTGGTGCCGCTGATCCTTCCGCCGTTCGTCGGCGCGATCGGGCTGCATCACATCCTCGGCCGCACCGGGTCGGTCAACACGCTGCTGATGAACATGGGGCTGATCGAGAACGGCATCGACTTCATCGGACGCGGCGGGTTCTGGGCGATTGTCATCATCGAAGCGCTGCACCTGTATCCCATTTTGTACCTCAACGCCACAGCCGCGCTGGCCAACCTGGACCCGGCGCTTGAAGAAGCAGCGGAGAACCTCGGCGCCAGCCGCTGGCGGCGGTTCCGCACGGTCATCCTGCCATTGATCCGCCCCGGGCTGTTTGCAGGCGCAACGATCGTGTTCATCTGGTCGTTCACTGAACTTGGCACGCCGCTGATGTTTGACTATCAGGTCATCACGCCGGTGCAAATTTTCAACGGCATCATGGAGATGGACACCTCGCGCCAGCCGTATGCACTGACGGCGATCATGCTTTTCTCTGCGGTGTTCTTTTACATCCTCGGCAAATTGGTGTTCGGCGGCAGAGCGTATGCGATGTATGCAAAAGCATCGGTGCAATCAGTGACGACAAAGCTCACAGGCATCAAGGGCCTGCTGGCTGCGGGCGGTTTCGCACTGGTGATTGCCCTGGCGATCACACCACACTTCGGCGTGATCCTCGCTTCGCTAACGGTGGAGGGCAGTTGGTATCAATCTGTGCTGCCGGCGGCCTTCACGACGGAACACTACACCAACGCACTCGGCCACTCACTGGCGATCGGGTCAATCCGCAACAGTTTGTTCTATGCGACCTGCGCGGTGCTGATCGACATCCTGCTTGGCATCATGATCGGCTACCTCATCGTGCGCACGCGCATTCCAGGTCGTGGGCTGCTGGATTCATTGTCGATGCTGCCGCTGGCGGTGCCGGGGCTGGTGATGGCATTCGGGTATGTCGCCATGACGCTGCGTTGGCCATTCGGCAAGGGTGACCCGCTGGAGGGTTGGATTGATGTGCTTGGTGCAGAGCCAAACCCGATCTTGCTGTTGATCATTGCGTATGCAATTCGCCGCCTGCCGTATGTCGTTCGCGCGACGGTTGCTGGGTTGCAGCAGACTTCCGGCGAGCTTGAAGAAGCGGCATTGAGCATGGGCGCAAGCCGCGCACGGGCGATCCGCACGATCACGGTGCCGCTGATCACTGCGAACCTGATTGCAGGCGGCCTGCTGGCGTTCAGCTTCGCCATGTTGGAAGTGTCCGATTCATTGATCCTCGCGCAGCGCGAAGAACACTTCCCGATCACCAAGGCGATTTATGTACTGTTTGAACGACTCGGCGACGGCCAGTACATCGCCAGCGCCATGGGCGTGTGGGGCATGGCGCTGCTTGCGGTGACGCTCGTGGGCGCGTCGATCATGATGGGCAAGAAGATGGGCGCAATCTTCCGGGTCTAGGTGCGCCATCGGTGCGCCGTGATCAACTGGCTTTGGTCGCGTCAAAATCACTGCTATGATGATGTGCAACACTCGAGCCAACCGGAGGTGGACGCATGCGCCACATCGTTGTGTTCCTGACAGTCCTGCTTCTCAGCAGTATGACGTTCGCAATTGGTGACGTCCACAATGCGGCTACGCATTACAACCGGGCGTTCGAGCATCTGCATCGACTTACCGAAAATGAGCGTATTCTGCTCAGCTACCCCGAGAATCCGACCGCCCCGCCATCACCTGAGATGCGCGAGGCATTGCGAAAGATGCAACCAGCCCTGCATCATGTTCGCGAAGCTTCCAGACGCCCCTACGCAGATTTTCCGCTTGACTTCAACGAGGGCTGGTTCCTGCGGCTTCCGCCGCTGCACGATATGCGAACACTGCTCAGTGTGACCTACGCAGACGTGCGCATGCGAGTGCATGACGGGGAGACAACCATGGCGGCTAAACGGCTGGCCACGGCCTATCGCACGCTACCGCATTTGAGCGACAGCGGCGTCATCATCGCCTCGGTCGTGAACCAGGCTGGCTTTCATCTGTTGGACGACGCGACGCAGTTTCTGATAGACCAAGGCGCACTCAATGCGGCGGATGCATTGACGGTGTTTCACGCAGTCGATGAATTTGCGGCACAGACCGACCCGTTCAATCACATCGAAGCCATTCTCGGTGACAGTGAACTGAACTACATCACCGCGCGAAATTTTCTTGAGAGTGGGGAACATGACATTCGTGAACTCTTTGGCGATTCCATCGATCCAGAAGGCGTTGACCAGTGGCATAATTTGACCGAAGAGCGACTCGACAATCACATTGCGGCTCATGATGTGTTCATTGAGGATATGACCGCAGCTTTTGCCATGGACGACCCCGAAGCAGCCGCGGCAGAAGTAGCAAGGTTGCAGGAAGCGTTTCTTGAGAGTGACAACCTCTTTGCCCATTTGGCACCTTCATATACCACCTATCATGAACGCAAGATCAGGGCAGAGGCCGCTCTGGCTGCACGTGTGCAGTCGCTGCGTGAACTGGTTGATGGCGATGTGGAGCCGCTGGAACGCGCCAATGCGGCGATGTGGTATCTGCGAGCCGTCGCCGCGCTCGAATCACTCGAACCGGAACAACTCGAAACGTTGCGAGCGGCTGACCTGGACTGGCATGAACCGTTGCCCGATGAGCTTGTTTCCCTTCTTGAGACGCACCAGCCGATTGTCGAGCTGTTTCACGATGGATCTCGCATTCGCCGATGCGACTTCACCTTCACCCGCCGCCATCGCCCGCATCCATTCATGCCGAGTTATGCGCCGGGAATGCGCGATGGTCTGCGACTGCTGTGTGCCGATGCAGTACGTTTGATGCGCGCGGATCAGCCCGAAGACGCGGCGGAACGACTGGCGACTGCCTACCGCGTCATTGCCCACCTTGCGGGTGATGATCAAATCGTCAGCGCACTGACCAGTCATGTGTCGTACCGGCATGTGCACAATCTCATTGAACTCGCCCTCGACACGGAGTTGTTTGATCAATCACAATTGGAGTCGCTGTACGTCGCGTTTGATCGCATCGCGCTTGCTGATCCGTTTGGTTACACGAATGCCATCGCCCTGGCGCGGTCACGGCTAATTGACCAGTTTCACAACCGAAGGCCGTTGCGAGATGAGTTTGCTGATCAGGTTGAGCCATGGAGTCGTGTCGTACAAGAAGCTGATGGTGACCGGCTGCTCGGCTTGCTGCTCATGAGCGAGATGATTGATCCTCCAAATCTCCCGATGCAACTGCACGATCATCTCGTCTCGCTCGATGATGTCATGCCCCACGCTGGGGTTGAGACCCTATACGGGCAAATTGAAGCGTTGGCCGAACTCATTGCGGAGGGCGATATTGAAGCGGCTCGCGAGGCCGTACAGGCCGTGGCTGACGTTGATCGTCGCCGGGGCGAAGCGCGCAGCGACTTGCGGCGGGGATTGATGATGTTCCAAGTGAACCTCGGATCGACGCCGCGCCCGCGCGATGATGCCGTGGCTGATTCCGGAGAAGCTGATGAATAGCTGGCGAAAGTTCGTTGTCATAACGATTGCTGCACTCGCATGCTGTTCGTATGTATTCGGCCATGATGGTGGCTATCGAAATGCAGCGAAGCATTATGAGCGTGCCTTCGAGCGGTATGTCGCATTGTCAAGCGATGATCGGTCGTTGCTCTTGAACTTCGACATAGCAAGCACGCCGCCCACGCAGGAGATTCGCGATGCGATGCGCCGCGCCCAGCCGATTCTGAATGATTTTCATCGCGCGTCGCTCCAGCCGTACTCAGATTTCCACTTGGATTACAACCAGGGGTTCAACCTGGTCATCCCCCACGTTGTGCACATGCGCAACATTGTACGTTTGGCAAAGGCGGACGTGCAACTGCGTCTGGCTGATGGTGATTCAGCTGGAGCAGCCGATCGCCTTGCTGCGATGGGGCGCAATCTTCAACACTACAACGATGATCGGCTCCTGATCAGCAGTCTTGTGAACAGCGCGGTGTACGCACTGGTTGACGACACGATCCAGCATGGCCTTGATGCTGCCGCTTTCGATCCCGCTGAAGCATTGAAGATTCTGCAGCCGCTGGAACAACTCAACGCAACGGGCGACCCGTTCGGTTATCGCGATTCCATCGCAACCGAACAGGACTGGATCGTAATGGCCATGACCGATGCATTCGAAAATGATCGCATGTCCGAAACGCTCGATCTGATCTGGGTGCCCGATGATGATCACGCCGACCCTACCCGCGATGCATGGAATGCTTTGAAGCAAGATGAATTCGAGTTGCATGTGGCGGCATACGACCAGTTCATGGATGGAGTCGTTGAAGTCTTTGCAATGGACGATCCGGACCTTGCAGCGGAGAAGATGACGGAATTTTCGGATGCATTTGTCGACTCCGAGTACAACCTCTTCGCCACCGTCATCATCAGCTACAATCACATCCTGCGTTCTAAGCATCACAGCGAACGATTGTTGCAGGATCGCATCAGCGACTTGCGAGATCTGGTTGAGGGTGAGGTTGACGCGCACGCCATCGCCAACGCGGCGGTCTGGTACCTGCGCGGCATCACCTTGCTGAGCGATCTGGATGAGGACGCCACAAAGTTACTTCGGGAGGATCATCTCTGGGATACACCGTTGCCCGACGAGCTTGTACAAATGCTCCGTGACACGGCCCAGCCGATCATTCATGAGTTTCGCATGGGGTCAGAGATACGACGTTGTGATTTTTCCATCGCACGATCGCTTGAGTACCCGCTCATCCCCCGCTACACACCCGGCATGCGCGATGCGTTTCACCTACTTCACGCTGATGCCATTCGCTTGATGCACGCAGATGAGCTTGAAGACGCCGCTGAGCGCCTAGCGATCTGCTACCGCATGATCGGACACCTTGGACGTGATGCTCAACTGATCAGCGGACTTGTGTCACACACTGCATTTGAACATACACATCTGTTGGTCGAAGCCACCATTGAAGCCGAGCAGTTTACAACTCAACAGATTCGAACGGTCGGTGCAGCATTTGACCGCATCGGTCGGGCTGATCCATTCGGCTATGCTGCTGCCGTGCGCATGACGAGACAGGACATTGGCAAGACGGCAGAGAATCTTGCTCGCCGAATTGACGCTGATCCGAAAGAGCGGCGCTACCAGATACTCCAGCAGATCATCACTCACGGTCCCCCGGACCAATTGCTGACGCTCCTGGCCTTGCACGATGCGTACCTGCGACACCGCGAGCAAGAGCTTTTTGAGGCGGGGCACCTGCCCGCCGAGCTGAAAACGACGGTCGTTGAACACGATGCACTGATGGACGTGGTCAGCATTGACGATCTGAGCACACTGCGCAATGAAGCCCAACTGGCAATCGCTTCCATGGTCAACACCCCACCATCAGATGCTGATGCGCACATGTTCGATGGATTAACCACGTTTACGGATATCAACGCCCGCATGCAGCAGGCGCGTGCTGTGCTGCGTATCGGAGCAGCCATGTTCCATCTCACCACTGCTGCATCGGACACTGAAGAAAGCGATCCGTCATGAAGAGTCTCACGATACACGTGTTTCTTGTGATGATACTGGCAACGCCCGCTGCGGCGCAGAACGACCATGCCAATGCAGCGACGCATTATCAGCGTGCGATTGATGTGATGGAATCGCTCTCGTGGGATGAGCACAACACCTTCTGGGAGTACTACGGCCCGACGTTTTCACCAACCCAGGAACTTCGCGATGCGCTGCGCAAGGCGCAGCCCGCCCTCCATCATTTCAACCGTGGCACTCTGCAAGAATATTCCCATTTCAATCTGGACGTTGGCAACGGTGTCGAAATTCCTACATCGCACCTCATGAATTTGCGCAAACTTGCCATGGCGAGCCGGGCTGATGTCAGTCTACGATTGCACGATGGCGACACCAGCGGGGCAGCCAACCGCATCGCCGCTATGAACCGGTCCATGACGCATTTTCAGGATGATCGCATGTTGGTGAGTTCGCTCGTCGGCGTTGCGATCAGTGTGTTCACAGACAACTTGATCGAAACCGGACTCGACCATGCAGCGTTTGACCCAAGTGATCTGTTGAGAATGCTGCATCCTCTCGAACAGTTCATGGAAAGCAGCGACCCCTTCGGATTCGTCGAGAGTCTTGCGGCCGAACGGGACGCCACATTGATGTTGCTCAATGAAGGAACCAATGTTGACGGGATCAATGCCAGAGTGCTGACCATGTGGTCTGGCAGTGACACACTCGATCAAGAGCAATTTGACACCTTGTCTAATGACGAATTGTCGCGACACGTCGATGCATACGACACAACGATGGACGACATCATCGACGCGTTCACGATGGCAGACCGAGAGACCGCTTCGGCCGTCATGGCTGAGATTCAATCATCCTTTCTTGAATCGGAACAGAATCTGCTGGCCCCACTCATCGTCATTTACGCCAAGGCGATGGAAAGTCGCAACCTTGCGGAATCAACCGTGCAGGATCGCATCACGATGATGCGCGAGCTTCTTGACGATGACGTTGACGCTGTGGACATTGCCAATGCTGCCGTGTGGTACTTGCGTGGCGTAACCGCACTTGACGAACTGGATGATGACATGCTGACCTCCCTTCGCGAAATGGACATGGCGTGGGACAGCGAGGTTCCGGAGTCGGTCGACACACTTTTACGAGGCAGTGGTGCACAGGTCATTGAGCACGTTCGGACCGGATCGAACATTCGTCGCTGCGACTTTTCCATTGCACGCATTTGGTACGATCATCCGCCAATCCCTCACTACGTACCGGGCATGCGCGACCTGTTTCGGCTATTGCACGCTGATGCCATTCGCATGATGCAGGTCGGTGAGATTGATGCGGCGGCGGAACGTTTGGCAATCTGCTACCGTGTGGTCGATCACCTCAGCGGTGACGGCCAAATGCTCAGTTCGCTCCTTGCACATACCGCCTACGAACATACACACCTGCTCGTCGACTTCGCCACGTTTGACAATCGATGGAACCCAGAGCATGTGTACGCTCTGGCTGCAGCGTTCGATCGACTGGGCAGGGCTGACCCTTTCGGGTACGGGCGTGCGTCGTCCGCCATGCGGGACATGGCTTCAAAGGTGCATCACTACTATGGTGCAAACCGGGTCGTGGACGATGATGACCTTCCTGTAAAATTTGAGAAGTTGCAGTTCATGACCGCAGATGAAGCTCTCGCGTTGCTGCAGTTTCACGATGTGATTGAACAGCGACGGCGAGTTCACCTTGCTGAGCACGGTGAATGGGTGCCACCGGACACCTCACCGGAATTCTCAATCAACGCACTTCAGGATGTGATCGCACTTGATCGTTTGACAGCATTGTGCAAACAATCAAAGTCAATCAGCAACGAAATGTTGCAAGAGGCATTCGATTACTCCGAGTTCCCACCATTAATCACATTCACCGAAATCCCAACGCGCATGCAGCAAGCGCGGGATGCGCTGCGTATTGGTGCAGCCATGTTTCAGCACGCAGGTGATGAGTCCTAGCGAATGTATCGCAAGCGGCCGAAGTCGGGAATGACCGGCGTCCCATCATCGCGCAGCGGGTACATCGCTGGGAAGTACACCACCCACGCCTTGCCCAGCAGCAGGTCCCGGTGTACAACGAACGGGCTGTCATCCACCTGAGCGGCCACAAACGGGTGTGGGCTGCCCCACAGACGCGAGTCGAGTGAGGCCTGGCTGTTGTCGCCAAGCATGTAGAACTGATCGTCACCCAACACCGCGAGGTTGTCCGGATGGGTGCCAAAGGCCTCGCCACGAATAGTCGGCTCATTGCGCTGTTGATTCTCTTCGAGTGTCGCTGCGCGGTAGTACAGGTCGCGATCAATGCTGACACGGTGAAGCGTCACCGGCGAGCCAACAAAATGCCATCGCACCTGAGACTCTTCAACCGCTCCATTGCGTGCCGCAACCTGTGCTCGACGGTCTTCCATCCCCGTGGCAGATTCGATACGTTGCTGAGGCGTCCATTCGTAATCAAGACGCACGACTTCGCGATTGTCAACGAAAATGCGCATCGACTGGTCAACGTGCCAGAACTCGACGTTTCGCACACGTCCGGGTCGTGCTGCGCGAATCGATTGTGATTGCGAATCGATCCACTGTCCTTCCGGATCATCAGCATCGCGAAATCGAACAGTCGCTTCATCACTGGTCATGGTGAACTCGAATATGTGGCTCCGCGCGAATAGCTCGAGCCGCGTGGTCAGCCCCTCCTGATCGGGCACGATACCGGCGACAATGCGCAGATCGCTCACAGGGATCAACCCGGGCGAGCGTTGACCGAGAAGGTTATATGATGCCCAGTCATCCAAGCGCATTTCGCGCATGTCCCATTCGAGCATCGTTGCTGCCGCCTCGTCGGTACGGTAGCTGCGACCGGACGTATCCCATGCCTCACCACGCCAAGGGGGGCCAGCGTAATGCCGGTCGAGTCGTCCGGGGTCGACAACGGCATAGTTACTGTGATGAATCGGCTGCCACAGCGCACGCTGCACGTGAACTGGTTTGCGCTGAATGGAAAATCGCGACTCATCATCGCCCATGGCAAAGACATCACCATCGGCAATCCACACGGTTTCATTGGGCAGGCCGATGAGACGCTTGATGTAATTGCCCGCCTCACCCTTTGGGTCAGTAGGGTTCTTGAAAACCACGACGTCATAGCGCCGTGGCTCGCTGAACGAGTACAGGCCCTTGAGCACGAGAATGCGATCGCCTGCGCGAGGTCGGCCGGTCGTCGGATGCACGCGCGGCCGGCCGACGGGATAATTGCGGCCGAGCATCGGGTCGAGTACCTCATCAAAGTTCGGCCGTCGTTGGTCCAGACCCGCTGGAAAGTTGTAACCGGTCAGCGTCGAGTGCAGTTCAACATGGGCTCCCATAAGCGTCGGTGCCATGGAACCGGTGGGAATCACAAACCCCTCCGCAACAAAGCCACGAAACGTCATCGCCAGCACGAATGCGACAATGAGCGACTGGAGCGTGTCAACCACGCCTGAGTCAGCGTGCAGCGGTGGTGTCTGAGAATCCATGAGCGAAATGGTAGGGGGTAACGTTCAAACGGCCAAACATCGAAAGGAAGAGCGAACGAGCAACGTATTGAAATGTGGCACTCCTGTGTGAGCTGCGGTCACCCTTCGGATTGACCGCCTGTACCACCATCGCCCGGGCGTTTTCTTCGTCTGCGGCGACGCTTGCGCTTGGGCTTGGGTGCACCATCTGCCTGATCGCCTGCCTGCGGCTTGCTCGCTTGCGGATCGCTGGTTTGCTGTGCCTCGCCACCTCCACCGCCTTTGCGTCGTCTGCGGCGTCGCTTCCGCTTGGGTTTTTCTTCCCCGGGCACCTCGGCTTGACTCTCGCCGTCGCCCAGTTGCTGTGACTGTTCACGGAAGCTGTCCTGCTGCTGCGTCTTGGATTTGCCTTTGCTACGACGGCTGCGCTTTCGTTTTCCGCGTTTACCGTCGTCGGTACGGTCCGCCACTTCCTGTGCAGACAGCCCGCGCAGCGGGTCACTCTCGCGTTCGCGCTCCCGTTGCTCCGCATCGCGCTTGGCCTGCGCCTCGCCCGGCGTGGGACAGGTGTCCGGGTCCATCAATTCCTCGACCGGCACAGCGATCTCACGACCGTCATGCTCTAAACGTACCAGCACTAGCTGTACGAGAATCTTCGTCTCCAGCACGATACCCGGCCCTTCACTGGTGCCAACACGCTTCTTGAGCTTCGGCAGATTCTTCCGCAGCTCCTTGTACGTCTGGTCCTCGTAGCGCAGGCAGCACATCAGCCGCCCACAGCGGCCGGAAATCTTCAGTGGATCAAGCGTGGCCTTCTGCGTCTTCGCAGCACGCATGGAAACCGGCTTGAGCACCTTGAGAAAGTTCTTGCAGCAACAATGCTGGCCGCAGCGTTCGTAATCAGCCACAAGGCGGGCCTCATCGCGCGCCCCCACCTGGCGCATTTCGATGCGGGCCTTGAACTGGCTGGCCAGATCGCGGACAAGATCACGGAAGTCCACCCGGTCTTCTGACATGTAATAGAACGTCAGCAGTTCCTCGCCGAGGATCGGCTCGACATCCACGAGTTTCATCGGCAGCTTGTACTGCGTGATCAACGCCTTGCACGCCTTGGTGTATTCCGGCTTGCGATTGTTCAGTTCCGATTGGCGGTTGAGATCATCGATGGTGGCGACGCGGAGAATCTTGCCCTTGGTTTGAAACGGGTAATCCTTGCCGCCGGAATTCTCGATGTACTCGAGCATCTCCTTGCGGGTGACGGACTTGCCGCAGCCGGCGTTCTCGCACGTGGTCGTGAGCATCTCGACCACCTCGGTCCCGCGGAGCGTGCGGGCGACGAGTTTGGAGCCGCAGCCGGGCTTGGCCGAGCCGTGATACGGAAACTCGCCGACCAGCTTCATCGAGCCGTACTTGACGACGATGGTCTTGGGTGGCTCGATGCGCTCGTAGA
>PWVT01000167.1 GCA_003562195.1 Phycisphaeraceae bacterium
ACGCGCTGAGCAGGATCAGCAGGTCTGACACATCGACAACACCGTCGCCATTGAGATCACCAAGAATTGGCTGCGGCTCATGCATCCAGACAGCCGTGCCTGCACATCGACCGATGACGAGATCAGTGTGGCCGTTGTTGTCCACATCCAACGCTGCAGCATGGAAGCTGCGTGTGAGATATGCATCAGGGATGGTATCACTAATCTTCGTGAAGGTGACCGCCGTACCGTCGGCGTTGTTTCGATACATCCTGGCCGCGCTGCTACCACTGCACGACCCGATATCCCAGTGAACATCTGCAATGAATAAGTCGTGCCAACCATTGCCACTGAGATCGGCAATAACCGCCTTGCCGGTAAAGCCGGCACTGTCGGCAAGATGTTGTGCGGTGAACTGCGCAAAGCCGTGGTGATCTATTCCTTGGTTGAGCAGGTATTGATCGAGGCCATCGTCGGTTACGACGAGATCGAGTTTGCCTGAGTTGTTCAAATCAGCCACTGACACATATGTATTGTTGCCACCATCGACGACGTTCTCGTATACATTGAAGTAGCCAACATTTTGCGGGTCGTTGTAGCTGACACCCACATGAAAGTTGATGTCAGTTCGGTTCTTGATGATGTCATTGAGACCATTTTCGTTGACGTCTGCAATTTCAACAGCGTTACTGAGGTCGGCGATGGATCCCTCAGCAAGCATTCGCTGAGCAGTTTCATCCGCAAAGTAGCCACTGCCATCGTTGATCAGCAATCGATCCTTGAGATGTTGCGCGGGCTGCGGAGCGCCTGAGCGGGCGTACACAAAGAACAAGTCTGCTGCTCCGGTGCCTGTCACGTCACCCGCGGCGACTTCAATGAAGCGTGGCTCCAGAGCGAACTCTCTTACGCGGTTGTGCTCGTTATGCAATCCCTGCCAGTTGCCATGCGCATCGTTCCCAAGGTTCATGTACACACGTGGGTGCGAGATATGTTTGGGCTGATCGCCACTGAGCGTTGTGGACGTCACGATATCGAGCCAGCCGTTGCTGTTGAGATCGACCATGAGAATGGACGTATCGTTCGTTTCGTCAAGGAAACCGTTGCTGCCATCTTCACCACTGGAGGCGTACTCGACTGTTCGATCAATCAGCACGCCGTCGATCGCGTGGCCCTCGGCAATGCCTTCGTTCATCAATAGCACGTTGGTGCGCAGGCCGGGCGAATTGAACGGCTGCTTGCGCGCAACAACGACATCGATACGGCCGTTGTTGTTGAGATCGCCATAGGCAAAATACTTTTGTTCGAAATCGTTTGCACCCACGGTTGGATCAGCGACGAGGCGCTGCGAGGTTTCATCAACGAATTTAATCCAGTCGGATGCAGCATGTGATGTCGATACAACGACCGCCGCGATGACAGTCGCGGCATAATGTGATTGGAGTTTCATCGGCCTCCTCCACGAATAATGGTTTGCTGATTCATCGCATCGCATACTACGGCGATTAGCATCTCTCTGCAATGAAAATCTGATGAATCACGGTCATTCATACAGCGGTGTGCAGCGCTCGATGCGGCCGTCCGCGCCATCATGGATGGCGAACGTGCGGCGACCGCGCATGCACGCGCTGCCGTAGGCGCCATCTTTCCGCAGCGCGTAGAACGTGACCTGGAAGTTGGGCTCGCCGCGTTCGTTACGCAGCCGGCCGCGACGTGTGTGGTTGGCAATCCACTTTAGCGCTTTCAGGCATGCTTCGGTGGGTTCATCGCCGTTGGCCATGTGCTGCACGACCTGAAATGCGCCGCACGATTTGATCACCGATTCACCGCGACCGGTCGCGCCGGCTGAGCCGACGAGGTTATCGGTGAAGTTCCCCGCACCGATGATTGGTGAATCGCCAACCCGGCCGGGAATCTTGTAACTCAACCCACTTGTGGAGGTCACGCCGGCAAGGTCGCCGTTGGTGTCAACAGCCGAGCAATGGATGGTGCCTTCGGTGAATGGAATATCTGATGTGTCACGCAGAGGCACGACATCATTGGGAACTTGCTGGTCTTCCGTCAGCCAATCGTCAGTGCGGCTCAATTCTGCACGCCAGCGGAGCCATGCTTCGCGAGCGCGATTGGTCAACAAGTTTTCTTCCTTGAAGCCCTGGCCGCGTGCAAATTCCAACGCGCCTTCACCCACGAGCATGGCATGATTGGTCAGGCGCAACACGCGCAACGCGACGGCTGCAGGATTTTTGATGCGGCGAAGCCCGGCAACAGACCCGGCTTTATGTGAAGGCCCGTGCATGACGCACGCATCAAGTTCAACTTCACCACGTTCGTTGGGCAGGCCGCCATAGCCGACGGACATGTCATTGGGATCATCTTCGACAATGCCCACACCAGCGACGATCGCATCCACGGGATCGGCGCCTTCGCGGATCAACTCCACGGCCTTGTTCACGGCTGGCAACCCGTTGCCGGAACTGATTGCCACTGGTGCACGTGGCTTGCGTGCGTGTGGTTGTTTACGGGCGAGACTCACAGGTGTGATTATCGCCGCTGCGGCTGCGCTGGTAGAGAGAAAATCTCGACGGTTGATATCGCTCATGTGTCGCAGGATACCAGAGCAATACGCCATCGGGATTATGCCCGCGCAATTTGCGTCTAGTGATTACGCTTATGCACTGCTGTTGGGGATTGGATCGGGCTCGAACGGCGGCCGAGGAGTCTGGCGGAGCGAACGATCCGGGGCGCTGGAAGGGCGGAACTCTGGATACCCAGGCAGACGCAGTGTGAGTTCATCCCGGTCGTGCAGAATATCCACGGAGAATGGTTCCTGGTCGATCTCAGTGTATGGCTCCAGTGAAATTCGATCATGCGAACGCAAATCCCATCGACCGCGATGCAGTGGTGGATCGTCAACCGCATCACGCTCATATAAGTAGTACCGACCATCGCGCTCCAGCCGCAGGTACTGCTGGCCGTTGTACCACCAGCCAGCGACATTCACGCGATCTTCCGGGCCGGGAACGCGTGGCACATCGCGCGTCGTTCGCGTGTCGTCGGGCATGCGGCAACTTGACACCGTGAGGACACAGAAAAATATGAGCGTCATGACTGGCAATGCCACGCAATGGCCATGTGTTGGAAGAATTGTCATTGGTGTGCTCCTGTGGGAATGAGAGATCAACTGCGTTGACGAATCGCCTTCTCCAACTCTGATTTATTCATCGTGCTGCGACCACGCACATTGAGGTCCCTGGCGAGGTTGTACAGTTCTTCGCGAATGCGTTCGTCGAGCGGGCGGTTGGGATTGACCGTGCCGCTGGTTGATTTCTGAGGTGTACGACCTTCCACGCGCCGTTGCTTGTTGACGGTACGGCTGGCGATTTCCTTGGCTCGCTAGTCGATGCGCCTTGGTCCTTTGAGGATTCCTTCACATGCTCGTACTGGCGTTCGTCCTTTTTGGACCAAGCTTTGGGCATGAAAAACGGTAGCGAACGGGAACTGCGAAGTGCGTTGGGAAGTGACCCCAATGAGCGTTTGCCCGCCGTGCTGCCAGGCCCGGGTTCAGGTGGCAAGCGGGAGACTGATCTTGTTCTCAAGGTCCGCACTGGGGCGTGCGATCAAGTCGTAGCCGTCAGCATCGACGATCGTGCAGCGAATCAACTCCCCCGGGGCGAGCTTCTCACGGCTGTGCACGTAGGTGATCGAGTCCACCTGCGGGGCCT
>PWVT01000010.1 GCA_003562195.1 Phycisphaeraceae bacterium
CCGTTCCTCCTGCTCGGCCGTCTCCGCACCGCGTAGTGCGCCCGGGAAAGCAGCCAACCATCGGCGCGCAGCTTCCTCGTCCGACCAGGTTGCGGTCTGGTCTGGATCGACATGCAGGACAATATGCGTGTGTAATGTGAAGTGCGGCGTTATGTGAAGTAATGATCTCGCCGGGGCTTCGAGGCCCGAGTTTTCAACCTTTCGGCACGCTTTTGTTCAGATTTGCTTCACATAATTCCTCGTCACCGTCACTGTGGTTGTTCCCGAAGACAGCCACAGGAGAAGGTCGATGGCACTGGAGCAGGTATTTGATTGCCCACGAACAATAGGTCGTTTCCGAGGGGGACCGCTGGGCGGGGTGATGGATGGATTTTGCGTCGATCTGATGGATCACGGATTTTCCCGGCACACGGTGCGCAAACACGTCGGCATTGTGGCCCATCTCAACGTCTATCTGAATGCGCAGAAAGCGGATTCAGCGCTCCAGGCGGCCGACGTGGCGGCATTCTACGAAGACTACCCGAAGGTTGCTCGGCATCGCGGATCGTTGGCAGCCCATATGGCAGAGGTGCGTCACGCCATCAATCGATTGATCGCCTATCTCGGCCCACGAGGGCTCTACGAGGAGTCGCGTGCGGCGGCAACCTTCGAGCCATTGTTGTTGGAATACGTCAAGTGGCTTCGAGTGGATCGTGGCTGCACCGCCGGAACGATCGAGCTGCGCACGCGCTCTATTCAAAGCTTTCTCGAAGATCTGGGTTCGCTCGCCACGCAGTGTGATTCCTGGACCGCAGAACGAGTGACCACCTTTTTCCTGCGCTACGCACAAGCGGTCGGGCCGTCGGCGCGCCGGCAAATGCAGGCGGCATTGCGTACTTTCTTGCGCTTTTGCCGCCAACGCGGCCATATCAACCACTGCCTGGACCTCGCTGTCCCCTCTTTACGTAGCTACCGCCTTTCATCCGTCCCCCGCGGACTCAGCGATGCCCAGGCTCTTGCGGTCCTTGAGTGCATCGACCAGAAGACAGCCATCGGTTGCCGCGATTACGCCATGTTGCTGCTTCTGTATACCTACGGCGTTCGTGGCGGTCAGGTCCGCGAACTGCGAATGGAGGATCTGGATTGGGCATGCGATCGCATACGATTCCGCGCACTGAAGCATGGCAAGGAGACCGTGTTGCCACTGACCAAGAAGGTGGGACTTGGACTTTATCAGTATCTCGAGCAACGCCCGCCCCGTTCCTACCGCCGTCTATTCTTGAGCACACGCGCCCCGTTCGTGCCTTTGGCCCGTAGCTCCTGCCTGTCAAACCGAGTGGCCACTTATGTGGATCGCGCCGGTATCAAGCATGGCCCCCGGGGTTCACACGTCTTTCGCCATGGATTTGCGACCCGCAAGCTGGCCGAAGGCCACACGCTTAAGGCCATTGCCGACGTCCTCGGTCATCGCCATCTGGACACCACGTTCATTTATACCAAGGTCGATTTCACCCAACTTGAGCAGGCCGCATTGCCATGGCCGGGAGGTGAGCAATGAACGGCCCAAGCTTCCACAGCGCGCTGGCCGAACCCATCGAGCAGCTCATTGCATTGCGCCAACTGTCCGGCACGGACTACCTCAGCCAGGCGCAGTTGTTGGGCTATTTTGACCGTTATGTTGCGACCCACTCAGGCATCACGCGCCCTACTTCTGACTTGATCGAGGGATATCAAAAGACCCTGGTCGATCTCGCGCCACGGAGCCGCTCCAATCGGATGTGCGTCGTGCAGCAACTGTGTGAACACATCGCCCGCAACGATCCCCAAGCCTTTGTGCCAGCACCAATGCGCATGCGCGGCTCACGCACGACTTTCAAGCCCTACATTTACAGCAAGGAAGATGTTGCGGCGCTGTTGTTGGCCGCGAGCAAACTCTCCGGTGTGCTGCGCAGCGCAACCTACCAGACTCTGCTCGGTTTGCTCTACAGCACGGGCCTGCGTATTGGAGAGGCCATGGCACTCACACTCGGTGATTGCTTTGACGACCGGCGGCTGTGGGTGGCGCAAGGCAAGTTCCGCAAGGCGCGCTGGGTTCCCGTCACATCTTCCACTCACCGGGCGCTGATGCGCTACGTGGATCAGCGCCGACCGATGGCGCCTAATGCATCTGATGCGCCCTTGTTCCTCAACGAACGTCGGAGGCGCTTGCAACACTGTATCGTCGCAGCTACCTTCCGTCGCCTGCTCCATCAATGCAATATTGCCGGCCTCGACCAGCGCCCCCGGCTGCACGATCTGCGCCATACCTTTGCCTGCCACCGTCTGTTGGCCTGGTATGAGGAGGGCGTCCACATCAACGCCTGCCTGCCCGCACTGGCTACGTATATGGGCCACGTCAATATCTCCTCGACGCAAGTCTACTTGCAACCTACCACCTCTCTGCTGCAACAGGTCAGCGATCGTTTTCATCGCCATTACCAGCGCCACCTTACCCCCGGAGATCCTCTATGACTCCCATCGCGCCCCTGATCAAGCCCTTTTTCGCCCATTATCTGCCTATCCAGAGAGGTTTATCGGCTCACACCATCGCTTCCTATCGTGATGCGGTCCGACTGTTGCTGTGCTACCGGGCCGATACTCTGGGCCGGTGTGTCGACGCGCTTCACGTTGAGGATCTCAACGCTGAAGCGGTTCTCGCCTTTCTGGATCATCTGGAAAACCAGCGCCATTGCACCGCGCAAACCCGCAACAGCCGCCTGGCAGCCTTGCGTAGCCTTTTCGACTTCATCGGTCGACAAACACCCGAGTTGCTCGCGCAATGCCAGCAAGTGCGTGCTATTCCACTTAAGCGCGCCTCCAAACAGCCTGTCGACTATCTGGAGGAAAGTGAAATGCACGCCATCCTCAATGCCATCGATCCCGCTTCACGCATGGGGACGCGCGATCGTGCCTTGCTAATGTTGCTGTACAACACTGGCGCTCGGGTCAGCGAAGTCTCCACCCTGGACCTCCAAAGTCTGCGTTTGCAAGGCAGCTCTCAGGTCGAACTACGGGGCAAGGGGAACAAATCGCGAACCTGTCCGCTGTGGCCCGAAACCGTTGCTGCCATCAACAAGTATCTGGTCCAGCGTGAGCCTGCCCAAACCAATGAGTCGCGACTGCTCCTGAATGCAAACGGCGCCCCCATCACTCGCTTTGGAATCCGTTACGTCGTTGCCAAATACACCGCAAGAGCGATAGAGAAGTGTGCTTCGTTAGCCGACAAAAATGTCAGCGTCCACACCCTGCGGCACACCACCGCAATGCACCTCTTGCGGGCCGGCAATGACATCGTCACTGTCAGCTACTGGCTCGGCCACGCCGATATCAACACCACCCATGTCTATCTGGAAATCGATATGGAAATGAAACGAAAAATGCTCGACAAGGCGCCGCCCCCATCAATGACTAATCCGCCTCCCTGGAAACAGCCCGAAATCATCAGATGGCTCAATCAACTTCAGCGCAAACCGGAATTATGTGCAGTCCAACCACCGCAACCTTCCGTAAATCCAACCCCAGAGGCCAATCACTCCACATAACGCAGGACTGCACATTACATTGGCACCTTGTTTTGTTTGTTGATCCTCAACAACCCTGGTCAATGACCGACGAGGAAGTGGCACGCCGCTGGCTCAAGGCTTTCCCTGGCCCGCTGAAACATGCGGACTCGCCGGAGA
>PWVT01000089.1 GCA_003562195.1 Phycisphaeraceae bacterium
AGGAGATGCAGCAGGTCAGAGACATTCACCACGCCATCACCGTTGAGGTCTGCTGCGCAGCTTGGAACCGGTGGCTCGCATTTCGCACGATCCGGCGACGTGCCAGGGCCTTGGTACACACCACCGAGCGCAACGCAATCATTGGCCAGCGTGAGAATAGCCAGCCCATTGACACAGCACGCGCCGAGCAGATTGCATTGCCATTTTGCGGTGCTGTTGACCACTTCATCACCTGCCTGACTGAAATCACCGCCAGCGAAAAGAGCTGGACCAAGTGCATCGCCATACACCGTCAACGCAAGCACTGAAGGTCGTGGCAGGGCTGTTACATCGCCGCTGACACCATCTTGAAGTGCTGCCCATTGCACACCATTCCAACGGGCAATGCTGTTAGCGTCTTGGCCACCTGCAGTTTCAAATTCGCCACCTGCGTAGAGTGCTGGGCCGGAGCCAGCATCAAACACCGCCAGTGCGTACACGCGGCTGGCGTTGTCGTTGTTGCCAACCCCGCCACCGACGGACGACCACTGCGAGCCATTCCATCGGGCGATGCGGCTGGCGTTTTGACCACCGGCTTGCAGAAACATGCCGCCAACATACAGGGCTTCTCCGCTGCCAGCATCAAACGTCGTCATAGCTAGTGCCGCTTCAAATCCACCGCTGATGCCACTGCCCAGTGCCGACCATGCTGCGCCATTCCATCGAGCGATGTTGCTGGCACTGATGCCACCAGCGGTTTCAAACTGACCGCCGACATACAGCGCAGTGCCGTTGCCATCATTGAAAACAGCCATGGAGGAAGCGTATCCTTCAAAGATCCCGCCGGAGATGCCCGAACCCAGTGCGGTCCATTGGTTTCCGTTGTAGCGTGCGATGTTGTTGGCGCTGACACCGTTGGCCGACGTGAAGCTCCCGCCGATGAACAGTGCCAGACCGCTGCCATCATCATGCACAGCCAGTGCGTTGACCGTCGGAAAGTTGCTTCCTGAGACTCCACTGCCGACGGATGACCAGGTGCTGCCATCCCATCGTGCAAGGCGGTTGATGCTCATGTTGTCAGCAATGGAGAAACTACCGCCGACGAACAGCGCTGGCCCATTGCCATCGTCATAGACCGCCATCGCGTTGATCGTGCCATTGAACGTGCCCGCTACGGCTGACCATGCTTGGCCATCCCAACGCGCGATGCGGCTTGCGACTTGGCCATCGACTGTGGTGAAATTTCCAGCAGCGAACAGTGCTGGCCCGTTGCCATCATCAAAGGTCGTTGCGGTTTGGACGATGCCGCCGGAGACTCCGCCGCCCAATGGTGACCACTGGCCATCACATTCACCTTGGGCGTGTGATACTGGTAAGACCAGCGTGACACTGACCGCGACCAGTGTGAGCATGGCCGTTCGCCTAGCCGTTGGACTAGTCACGACGCTGGTGGTGTGTTCTGATACATGCCGCGACATCGGTCGATCTCCTTCATGAAGCTTGTTGAGGGGGCTTGGCTTTGATTTGCGATCTCCCACACATTACCGCACAGATGCGACCAAACCCGACACAAAATGTACAAAGCAGTCCATTTTTGTTTCAATGTGGATCATCAGCTTTGCCAGCAATTTCGCCTACAACCCAGATTTCCGGGTTGATCCGTCAGACGACTGACACGAGCCAATTTGCAGCGGAAGGGCGTACACTACGCCCATGTCACGCCACGCAGTTATCGTTACCGCACTTCGCACACCCGTGGGTCGCTATGGTGGATCGCTTGCCTCCATTCGGCCGGACGATCTGGCGGCAATTATCATCAAATCCGTGGTTGAGCGCTCGGGCATTGACCCTGCATTGATCGAGGATGTGTACTTCGGCGCTGCCAACCAGGCGGGTGAGGACAATCGCAACGTCGCGCGAATGGCGGCACTGCTCGCCGGGTTGCCCGAAACCGTGCCCGGCTCCACCGTGAACCGGCTCTGCGCATCGGGCTTGGAAGCGATCAACATCGCTTCGCGCATGATCGAAGCGGGGGCCGGTGATGTGTTTATTGCGGGCGGCGTGGAGAGTATGACGCGTGCGCCGTATGTGCTCGCGAAGCCGCAAGCGGCGTGGGATCGTTCGCCGGAGATTTACGATACTTCAATCGGCTGGCGCTTTACCAACCCAGCGCTCTCCAAACTTCACCATCCGTACTCCATGGGCGAGACCGCGGAGAACGTCGCGCGCAAGTGGACGATCGGCAGGCCGGAACAGGATGCCTTTGCCATGCAAAGCCAGCAGCGATGGGCTAACGCCCAGAAAGCTGGCAAGTGGCGCGATGAGATCGTCCCCGTTGCGGTGCCGCAGCGCAAGGGCGACCCGGTCGTGGTTGATACTGACGAACATCCCCGGCCGGACACGACGCTGGAGAAGCTCGCATCGCTGCGGCCGGCGTTTTCGCGAGAGGATGACGCCACTGTCACTGCAGGCAACGCATCCGGGGTCAACGATGGTGCAGCGGCGGTGCTGGTCATGGAGCGCGAAACTGCAGCGCGGCTGGGCCTCACGCCGCTGGCGATTGTCGGTGCATCTGCCGCAGCGGGAGTGGATCCTGCATACATGGGCATCGGGCCGGTGTACGCGGTGCGAAAGGCGCTGGAGCGGGCCAATGTGAAGTTGGGAGATATTGATCTGTTCGAACTCAACGAGGCCTTCGCCGCCCAATCCATCGCGTGCATCCGTGAACTGGGGCTGGACGAATCCAAGGTGAACGTCAACGGCGGCGCGATCGCCATCGGCCACCCGCTGGGCTGCTCCGGTGCGCGACTCGCTACGACATTGATTCACGAAATGCAGCGTAGCGATGCCCAGCACGGTGTCGCTACACTATGTGTAGGCGTCGGGCAGGGATTGGCGACGGTGTTCACCAACCCCACTTAGCCCCGGCCTTGGCCGGGGTGGAGGCCGAAATCATTCAGGAGAACGCGATGGAAATGACCCGATCCGAGCAGCGCCTGATCCATCAGGCTGAAACAGGCAGCTATGAGCGAGGCGCAAAATGGGCAACTTGGGTGGTAGCCATAGTGACTTTGCTCGTCGCCGTCCGTCTCGCGACAGTTCCGGCACACCAGGAGTACATGTACCTTCTCGCCTCGACCATGTTGATGCTCGGAACGCTCTCCGTGCTGGCCATGCGCGATCGTAGCCGTTCACTGCAACTCATCCGCAAGTTGCGCTCCGTTGAAAGTCGATCACCCATTGATCTCTCCGCGAACTCCGCGGTAAACTCGCTCTCAGGAGACTAAGACAATGTCCGGATCATCCAACATCGGCATGCACGTTGACCACAACATTCAGGAAGACCCAGAGCTTCTCGCCGAGTTCGAAGCCAAGATGGCCGCTGGTACGCTGATCGAAGCTGACGACTGGATGCCGCAGGCGTATCGCACCGGCATGCTGCGCATGGCGGAGCACCACGCCAACAGCGAGATCATCGGCGCGCTGCCTGAAGGCGAATGGATCACCCGGGCTCCGTCGCTCAAGCGCAAGCTCGCGCTCACCGCCAAAGTGCAGGACGAAGTCGGCCACGGCCAGATGCTGTATCGCGTCTCGCAGGACCTTGGCAAGACCCGCGATGACATGCTGCGCGATCTCATCACCGGCAAGACCAAGTATCACAACTGCTTCAACTACCCCGCGCCGACCTGGGGCGACATCGCGATGA
>PWVT01000097.1 GCA_003562195.1 Phycisphaeraceae bacterium
CTCTTGACCTTTGACAACTCGATCGAAGCACCCTTTGATGCAGCGAGGGTTGATCACGGCTTCATTGCCTGGATGGCACGCAATACAAGCAAGCCCTGCCGAAGGGGTGATGAGTCTTGGGTGGTTCACGCCTGCACCGAATGGTCAGTAAATCACTTGGAGGATGATGCAGAGCATGTTGCCGCGGAGATCGCCGAGGCATTCTCCAACATGGTCGATGCCCGTCGCCGTCCAGCCACAAGTACAGCGCACCGTTGGCGGTATGCCCGTGCGAATCGACCGTTGGGGCAGCCATATCTTTTGGATCCTGTGCTCTGCCTTGGTGTTTGTGGTGACTGGTGTATCGCCGGGCGGCTCGAAGCGGCGTATCTCAGCGGCATCGCGCTTGCAAACGCCATGATGGCTACATCGCCAATGCATGATCATCCTGCAACCGCATCTGCGGTTTCAAATGAACTACACTAGATCTCTCGTGGCACCCCTCACGCTGCTGGTACACCTGAATTGAGATTCTCTGCACTGAATGCGTGTGCATCTCGATCGAGCGCGCAGCGGGTGTTCATTTCATTGCATACAAGCCGTGAGGTGATTTGCGATGAGAGAAAGATAACTGGCAGGCCGGATCCGGGATGTGTACCACCACCGACAAACCACACACCATCGACATTGCGCATCCGGTGTTGGGGTCTCCGGTGCAACATTTGCCCAAGGGTATGAGCCAGGTTGAACGTTGCACCATGATTAATCCGCATCGCTTGCCAATCATTCGGCGTAATGGCCTTTTCTACCACAATACGCTCCTCAAGATCAGTAATGCCCAACCGATCAGCAATCTGGCTCAACGCGCGCCGGCGAAGAACCGGGGCCTGCGTGTTCCAATTGATTGTCGACTTGGTGTTTGGTGTTGGGACCAGCACGTACAGTGAGCTGTCTCCAGCTGGAGCTAACTGCGAATCAATCGGTGAAGGATTGCAAACATAAATGGATGGGTCTTCACTCAAGCAGCCCTTCGTGGTGATATCAGCCAAATTCCCCTCATAATCGCTGGAAACGTAGATAGTGTGATGCGGCAGATCAACTTCTCCATTCACGCCCAAATAGAGCATGTAGGTTGAGCATGAATACCGGCGATGATCGATCGCCTGATCGGTCATGCGCCCACGAAGGGATTGGGGTATGAGGTGCTTCATTGCCCACGTTGCATCTGCATTGATTACCACATGTTTGTGCCGATACATCTCGCCATGAACCTGTACGCTGCGGAGTTGACGGCCATCAAAATGAATCCTCTCCACAGGCGCGTTGAATTGGAACTCGACACCCATTTGCTCACAGACACGATGCATCGCAGTCATGATTGCATTGCAACCACCTCGTGGATGCCAGATGCCATACTCATATTCGATAAACGGCAGTATTGAGAATAAACTCGGGCACTCATACGGGCTCATACCCAAGTATTTGCTTTGGAAGCCCATCGCGATCCGGATGCTTGGATGGGTAAAGTACGAAGAGAGGTAGGCATATAACGACTGGTGCGGCTTGAGGACGGGGCCACAGCGGATCGCATGGCGGTTGAGCAGATCCATCACGCTGCGCATGGGGCGGCGCAAAATCGGCGTCATAACACGTAACTTGTGGCGATTGTCACGGATAAAGCGTTCGAATGCAGGGCCGTCACTCGGCTGAATGGCAGCCAATTGTTGTGACATCGCGATGAGGTCTTGCGTCGTGTCAATCTGCAACGGCGAGGTATCTCCTCGGCCAAACAGCAACCGGTACATTGGATCAAGCCGATGGAGTTCAACCTCGTCGGTCAAGCGGCGGCCGGCCGCATTGAATATCTCCTCCAAGACATACGGCATCATGAAGAACGTCGGCCCGCAGTCAAAGTGGTACTTCCCAAGCGTAATCTGTGAAGAGCGACCGCCGACGATTGGCTGTGCTTCATACACCCTTACACTGATGCCTGACGAAGCCAGGATCAGTGCTGTAGCCAGCCCCCCCGGCCCGGCTCCGATGACGGCGACTTGCGGTGTCGCATCGCTATTGTGTTCGTACATTCGTGTCATGACACCACGCGGGTTCGCCAGAAATGATGGCAGGGATTCACTCGGGCTACAATTTATCAAACGATAGTGAATCCCGGCCCCACAGACGGACGAAATTCGAATACAGGTGCGGACTTTCTATCAAGTCCGATGCTACTGCATCTTTCATGCACTGAGGTCGCAATGCATTCAAGAATTCACCCACTTTCTGCTGAAGCTACATCAACGACCTCGCGGTACGGACCAATATGGAGTCTTAAGGCCCGATTGAGGTGGGTTTCGCGATTTCGCCAGCTCTTGGTTCGTGAAGAGCAGAAACTCGCCAAACTTTTGGATGAAGAAATCGGAAAACCGTACTATGAGTTTCTCACCGGCGAGATGCTGCCTCTGTTAGCCGCCTGCCGATGGCATGAACGCCATGCATATCGTTTGATTCGACCTCAGCGTTTGCGGGGCAAAGCCATATGGCAATTCGGACAGCAGCACACAACTCAACGATCACCATTAGGGCACGTCGCTATCATCGCAACGTGGAACTATCCCGTACAACTCCTTGGGATCCAACTCATTCAGTCGATCGTGGGCGGGAACACAGTCACAGTAAAACCGTCTGAACGTGCCCCGCGCACTCAACAGTATTTACTTGCGCTTGCCGAGCAGGCTGAGGTGCCAAACGGAGTACTGCACTGGACAGATTCGAGCCGTGATGCTGGTGAGCTGATGTTGCGATCTCGCCACTTCGACCACATTATTTTTACAGGTTCGACCGAGGTGGGACGGCAAATCGCTGCCTATGCAGCACAGCGCATGATCACCACGACGCTTGAGCTTTCCGGCCGCGATAGCGCATTCGTGCTTGACGATGCCAACCCAGAACTTGCAGCCGAGGCAATATGGACAGCCGTGACAATGAATGCCGGGCAAACGTGCATGGCGCCACGGCGCGTTCTGGTGCAGTCAGGGATATACAGCCGGTTCCTTGATGCGATTGCTCCTCTCGTTTCAAGCAGCAAGCCAGTTTGCGTGATTGATGATGCCTCTGCATGCCGCGTGTGGGATCTCGCAAATGACGCTGTTGCTCGTGGAGCACGATCGATCAGTGGCGTGATAGAACAGCCGCGTGGTCGGATGCTACACCCGATTGCCATGGTTGATTGTCCACCAGACGCGTTGCTGGTCGCTGGTGATCATTTTGGACCAGCATTGTCCGTGGTTCCGGTTCGTTCACTTGAGGACGCGGTCGCAATTCACAGTGAGTGCGACCAGCACCTTGCAACGTCAATCTTTTCAAAGAATCCTCATCGCGTTCGTGAACTCACAGAACGCCTGAACAGTTCTAACATCACCGTCAATGACTGTATCCTGCCCGTTGCGCATCCTGCTGCAAGCATTGGGGGATCGGGTGGCAGCGGATGGGGCATGAGTCAAGGCCAAGAGGGACTGCTTGCACTGACGCGTCCGCTTCATTTAAGCGTTACAAGTACGTGGCTGCGCCCGAGCATGCAACTGCCAAGCCCCGGTGGGCTGGCTCTTTTACGACGCATAGCTCGATGGTTGTATGGGGGATTCGCCATAAAGCCAGCTACACCGAGAACAAGGCCAGTATCTGGTGCGCTCAATCATCCTCCAGTTGCAACCTCTACGGGTGTCGCAATCACAAGTTCGACACTCACCTCACCTTCTACGAGAAGTTCAAAGCCATGATTTCCACTGCACATTCTCCACCACGGATTGTCATCATTGGTGGTGGTCTGGCCGGTTTGGCCAGTGCTGTCGAGCTTGCCGCGGCCGGACATGATGTGACAATTGTCGAGAAGAACAACCATCTCGGCGGCAAGATGAACGTGCTTTCCGATAGCGGCTTCCACTTTGACATGGGGCCGACCATCCTAACTATCCCGCAAGTGCTGACCGGAATCGTGGAACGCGCAGGGCGGCGCTATGAAGACTATCTGACGCTGATCAATCTCGATCCACAGTGGCGGTGCCACTACGAAGATGGCACCGTGCTGGACCTCAAACAGAATGTCGATGAGATGGCTGCCTCACTCGATCGCCAGTTTCCCGGAAGTGGTGCCGGGAGCGGCTATCGATCCTTTATCGACTTCAGCAGGCGAATGATGCGCCTGAGTGATCGTGTCTATTTCTACCGTGATCTTGGCGCGGTTACGGACATGATGCGTCAATCGCCACTTGGCGAGCCTGGGCTTCTACGCGATGTGCTTGCCATGCGCATGCACAGTACCGTCGCTGCCACGGCACACAAGCACATTCACGAGCCACACCTGCAGCAATTGTCCGAGCATTTCCTGCAGTATGTCGGGTCCAGCCCCTTTTTGTCTCCTGCCATCTTGTCTCTCATTGCTGCGACACAGGTTGATCATGGATGCTGGTATGCAATGGGGGGCACTCGTATGGTCGCGCGAACACTCGAAACATTAGCATCGGAGTTGAAGGTTCGAATTGAGACCGGTCAGGGTGTAGCGAGGATCCTCCACAACGGAACTCGCGCAAGTGGCGTCCAATTGGAAGATGGAACACTGCTTCCGGCCGATGCAGTTATCTCCAATTGTGATGTACAACGGACATATCACGATCTCATCGGATCCCGACGTGCATTACGAAAGAGGCGGCAGATTGCCCGACGGTATACCCCGGCATGTTCAGGGCTGGTCCTCTATCTCGGGCTCAATCGACAGTACGATCACCTGGCTCATCACAACTTCCTTTTCAGCACTGACTCAAGACAGGAGTTCAATGATATTTACAAGCGAGGCATTCCTGCAACAGACCCGACGCTGTACCTCGCTGTGCCATCGCGCACGGATGAGCAGCAGGCCCCCGAAGGCGGTGAAGCGCTATACGTGCTGATCCACACTCCATATGTGCGCGATGGTCAACAGTGGGGCGGTGCGGGCGGCATTCTCGAACAGTACCGGCCGGTCGTTCTTGAAAAACTGAAACGCTTCGGCATGAGCGACATAGAGCAACACATTTGCGTGGAGCATCACCTGACGCCAAATGATATTGACCGCCTGTATAACGCTGAAGGTGGGGCGATCTACGGCTTGGCGTCGCATGGCAGAATGCATGGTGGGTTCAAACCGAGAAATCGCAGCCGGGTGTTAAACAATCTTTACCTTGCTGGTGGCAGCGCGAATCCTGGACCTGGTGTACCCATGGTGTTGATGAGTGGCGTTACGGCTGCACGCGCCTTGCGTGAGGATCTTGGGGAATCGCTCGAACCGCTTTCAATTAATCCCGGACTTACCATCCCGGGCGATGCAGCAACGGAATCTGAATCATGCCCGCGTCCGACACGCAGTGGAAACAAGACGGTTCGTCACTGATCCCGGCGACGCCCAATTCACGTGTGCTGTCAGTGTTTACCTGGTACACTCGTCGATTGTTTCGCAAGAGCTTTCATGCAGTCCGATTCGAGTCTGAATCACTCGAAGTGCTTCGGAACCTAAATGATGATGAATTCCCATTGCTCGTGTTGATGAATCACAGCAGTTGGTGGGATCCATTGGTCGGTGTGTTGCTGGCGAATGAGGCGTTGCCATCGCGTTCAAGTCTGGCACCGATGGATCGAGATCAACTCGAACGCTTCAAGTTCATGCGTAAGCTCGGCATCTTTGGCATCGATCCGGATGACCCTGCAAGCGAGACAGCGTTGCACAGATATGTCTGTCGCGCATTTGAGGGCATGCAACATCCGACATTGTGGATTACTCCGCAGGGTCGGTTCACCGATGTGCGTGAACCAATGCGCTTACGCCCAGGAGCCGCATCGCTGGCGTCACGATTGGATGAGTGCCGTGTTGTCAGCATTGCCATTGAGTATTCATTCTGGCAAGACCAGAAGCCGGAAGTGTTCTTGCGTGCAGCGCAATGTCGGACTGAAATTGCCTCAACCACGGCGTGGCACCGAGCCATGACGGCGGCGATGCA
Source organism: Phycisphaeraceae bacterium (assembly GCA_003562195.1). GTDB lineage: Bacteria > Planctomycetota > Phycisphaerae > Phycisphaerales > SM1A02 > PWVT01. The sequence continues at coordinate 6,006 of PWVT01000097.1, forward strand.
ATCGAATGCAAGTCAACTCGCTGAGCTTGTCATCTCGCGAGATCCATCACCCTTTACATGCATTGCTGGTGGAGAGGTGGCTCGAATCAATCCACTCTATGACCTCTGGCTGCGGCTACGCGGGAAGTCTGGTTCGATACGTGCCCGTCGCAGTTCAGATAGCTCGCATCAATCGCACCGTGCAAGGCAGCAGGCATCATGACGATTCTCTTCTGGCTTATCAACCTGAGCGCCGTGCTTTCTCTCGGCGCATTGGTCATGACGATCTGGAATCTCCGCTTGTATCGATTGCCGTTGCGCGACAATGTCTCTGCATCGCCCCCGTCGATTTCGGTGTGTATTCCTGCGAGAAATGAGCAGCGCAATCTCGAAGCGTGTGTGCGCTCGCTTCTTGACGCAAGTACAGAGAACGCTGAGATCCTTGTTTATGATGATCACTCCACTGATGACACGCCGACGATCCTGGAACGATTATGTCGTGAGGATCACCGTATTCGACGGGTTGCGACCAAACCTTTGCCACCGGGATGGAACGGAAAACAGTTCGGGTGTGATCAGATGGGGAGGGTTGCCACGGGAGACTGGCTCTTGTTTACTGATGCTGATGTACGCTTTTCGCCCGATGCACTCCGTAGCGCAACTAGCGTAGCTGAACAGCGACAGGCGGATCTGATATCAACCTTTCCTCGACAGATCACCGGATCTATTGGTGAGAAGTTAATGTTGCCAATGATCATGTTCATCTTACTGAGTTATCTGCCCATGATCCGCATGCGGCGAACACTCGATCCGGCTGCTTCAGCTGGGTGCGGTCAGTTTCTCTTTGTGCGTCGCAGCGCATGGCACCATGCCGGCGGCCATGCAGAGTTCAAAAGTTCAATGCATGATGGAATCATGTTGCCGCGGCTGCTTCGGCAGCATGGGTACAGGACTGACCTCTTTGACGGCACACAGATCGCGAGCGTGCGAATGTACGAGGGGTGGCTTGCCACATGGCGGGGGTTTGCAAAGAACGCTTACGAAGGTTTGGGCTCACCAAGTCTGCTCATCTTCCTTACTGTTGTTCATTTGCTCGGCCATGTGCTGCCGTGGTGTGTGCTGGTTGGAGCACTTGTCATTGGATTCTGGTCCACGGGCCTCATCGGACTGAGTGTGGCGGCCTGTTTCCTCCACCTCGTGCAACGCTATCTCATCGCGCGTCGCTTTGAGCACAATGTCTCGTTGACGCTAGCTCACCCAATCTCCATCTCGTTGATGGTCCTCGTGCAGTGGTATAGCGCGATCTTGCACTGGTCAGGCCGTCGAAGCTGGCGTGGACGCGTCTTGCAGGCCGATACAGGGAAGTCCGGTTCAGTAATTTGCGACGACTTGTAATCAGCGGCAAGGCCAATTGGTGACTACCGCTTGAAGCGGAACACGCTCTTGAGACGACACAAGCACACCACCCGGCGGTTCGATCGTTACAATAAATTCTCGTGGGTCGCACACCCGCACCTCGGGCAAGATTGGGATGATGACGTCTTCTGTTGTTGCAGGAATGTCAAACACACCCCCGCTGACCGGAGGTTCATTGGGCCGGGATGCGTCGACAATCCAGAGCTGGTACTGCGCCTGCGTTGGATCGTTTGCTGCAAGGCCTCGCATACGCATGTAGCCCTCTTGCCGTTCTCCACTCCAAGCGATGTCGCCAATCGCACCCGTTGCTGCGGGATCTTCCGAACGTGCCCATTCAGCGGCAATCAAATCCCGAGCTTCTACAAACAGCGTCTGTCGCAGTTCCTTTGGCGTTGGGTCAGTGGATGAGAATACCTGCCAGAGCATTACACTCAGGGCGAGGCACGCAGCAATGGTACCCCATCCTATGAGCATGCTTCTTCGGCGTTTGATTGGTTGCGAGTGTGGTCTTGCTTGCTGCTTTGGCTGGGAGTTCGCAAAGTGAAGTCTTTCGATGGGCGCGGCAGAATGTGACAAGCTCCAATGCTGGCCTGCCTGGCGAAGCCGTTCATGCAGAGTCGGTGGCATGGCTTCTGCTTCGGCGAACGCAAAGTGGGTTTCAAGCATACCCACCGTCCGGTCGAACATCTTCTCATCGATCCCAGGATGCTCGCGTAAAAGGACCTGTAGACGTGCTTCCTGTTGATCGTCCAGCCCCTGCAATGCACGGTCAGCAAGCAGGTCGCTCAGCTCTGGAGGGACATGGGAGGTGGATCGAATCATCGCTTCGTCTCCACTGTCTCATCGGTCGATTGTTCTTCCAGTATTTCTCGCAAACGAATCAATCCTCGCCGAGCATGAGTTTTCACTGTCCCCACAGGCATACCAGTTGTTTCTGCGATCTGCTCATACTTTCGCCCGTGCATGATGGAAAGATGCAGCACTTCCCTTTGTTCGGGACGTAGTTGGTTCAGCGCATGCAGAGCACGCGCCGCCTCGTCCTGTGTTTCGGACGAATTGCGTTTAGATGGCTCATGAAGATCAACATCGGCCTCGGAAACCGGAGAATCGTGGTCGGGCCGACGCTGTTGCCGACGACGGCGGTCAATCAAACGCCTTCGGGCGATCATGGCGATGAATGTGGTCTCTGAAGCAATAGCCGAATCGAAGCGATCTGCGTTCTCCCACACACTGATGAAAACTTCCTGTACAGCTTCTTCTGCATCGGCATGCGATCGGCACAATCGCCTAGCCAATGACCATACCAAGCCACTGTACTGGTCGATGCATGCCTGAACAGCTTCACTGTCACCAGCAGCAACTCGTTGCAGGAGTGAATCAGACAAATGCAGAAATCTCCCGAGATCGCGGGCGCGTTTCCCGTGCGACACATCATAGTAGGACACTTCGCTCGGCTGAGAAAGTCACCCTATGTACTGCATCCGGAATTCGATTGAGTTGTGTTTTACAAGTTTGCGGGTACTCTCTTATCCATGTCACTTATGAATGGAAAACGCGGACTAATTGTCGGTATCGCCAACGACCACAGCTACGCCTATGCCATTGCCGAGTCGCTCATGCGCGAGGAAGCAGAGTGTCTCTTCACACATCTGCCCGGTGACCGCATGAAGAGACGATGTGAAAAGGCAGTCAAGCAGCTTGGACTTGATGACCCTTGGCTCGAATCAATGGATGCCGGTTCAGATAATGACCTCGACCGTGTGTTCAATCGCGTTCGCGAAGACTTCGGGTCAATCGACTTCCTTGTGCACTCAATTGCATTCGCAGATAAGGACTGGCTCAGGCAGGGTGCGTTTACCGGTACGCCACGAGATGTGTTCACGCAGGCGCTCGATATCAGTGCTTACACCTACATGGCCATGGCCAATCGAGCAGTACCGCTCATGCCCAATGGCGGCAGCATGATCTCTATGAGTTACTACGGTGCAGAAAAGGCCGTACCGGGCTACAACGTGATGGGTGTAGCGAAGTCTGCGCTCGAATCTGCGACACGTTACCTTGCTGCTGAACTTGGTGAAAGGAACATCCGCGTGAACAGTATCTCGGGTGGACCACTCCGCACCATGTCGGCCTTGGCAGTGGGGGGGTTTGGTGAAATCCTGGATTGGGTTGAGCGCAAGGCCCCGCTTAAGCGCAACGTGACCGGTAAAGATGTAGGAGATACCGCGACCTATCTGCTGAGTGATCTGTCATCGGGTGTGACTGGTCAAGTCATTCACGTTGACTGTGGATACAGTTCAATCGGGCTGTAACACCAGACAATACACGCCATGTCCGTGGAATTGCAAAACTCAGGACTTGCGTGATTAGATTAGCAGCACGCTACTATCCACGCGCGGTAGCCACCGCGCAGACTCACCGGCTTCGTAAAGCCCATCTCTTGGAGCGTTCGAGCTGCGAGGAGAGAGCGTGAACCGCCTGCACAATAAACGATAATCGGCTGGTCTAGGTTGTCATCACTCACCCTGCCATCGAAGGCGCGGACAATGTCCCGCTCCAGCACGCCACGAGGAATCGTGATCGCCGATGGAATGATCCCGGCTGCGGTCTCATCCGGCTCGCGTACATCCAGGAGCAGTGGGGGGTTCTCACTTTTAAGTGCGGCTTTCAACTCAGCCGCGTCAATTTCACCGACGTGATCCAATGCTTCATGACACAAGTCCTGGTAGGTCTTTTCCAGCGGCATACTTCCTGATCTCCATCAAGCGTTTTTCATCAAACAGCCACGGCCGTCGGCACGCAAGCTTCAATTCTTCTGGTGGCAAAAGTGTATCGCGAATCGCGTGGACAAGTGAGGATACACCTTCGCCGCTCATCGCACTGATGTTGACATCTGCATCGGTCCGACGTGCGATGTCCATCTTGTTGGCCACACGTAAATCGGGGGCACGCGGCAATAGTGGCCAGTCATGCTCAGCATCACTCAAGGCAATGAGAAGATCTGCACGCTCTATCAAGTTCTCTGCTATCTCGATCGCTTTGGCTTCGATCAAGTCATCCGTCTCGCGCAGGCCCGGGGTGTCATGCCAAAACGCAACGAGACCACCGAGATCAACTTGCGCAATGGTGTAATCTCGTGTCGTGCCCGGCATATCCAGAGCAATGGACACGCTTCGGCCGATGAGGGCGTTGCTCAGTGTGCTCTTGCCAACATTCGCGGCACCAGCGACAACAATGAGCGGCGGAGTGAGTAAATGTTTGAGCGTGACGGAACGGGCGCGATCAGTCTCAGTGATTCCCTTCACTTCACGCCAGATTGCCGGCTGAGCCAGCAGCGGTTCAATTGCCAGCGGGCTCACGGCACGAGCCAGCGTGGCCAGTGTAAGTGCTTCGTAAGCATCTGCTGCTTCAGGATACAGCACATGTTCAACTGGATTTGGCATCGACTGAACGCCCAGCGTTGATAGGCGGCTGAGCAATCTCTGTACAACGCGCGGCCCGCCATGGGGCATGAGTAGCGCATGATCCTTTCCGAATTGGCAAGCAAGCCCTTCATCGATCCCATCAAAGTTCACCAGACGCACTGCATTGGCCTGCCACTGGGCGATGCCTGTTAACGCTCGCAAGACATTTGAGCATTGAGAGCCGTGCAGTTGAATCAGCGCGATTGCCCCGGGAACCGTTGGGGTGGTGAGGGTGAAGTGAGTGTTCTGCGATGTGGCCGCGCCATCAATCACGCCTGTTTTTCTTCCAGGGCATGTCGAGCGGCTGCTGCAATTCCCATGAGTGTAAGGTCTGGAACGATACGATCGATCAGTTCGTCTTCCGCAAAAAGAACTGGCGCATCGCCACCGGTCACAATGACCATCGGATAGGCACCGTATCGTTCCGCATACTGCTCGACTAATCGCCACACCATGCCGCGTAGGCCGTAATAGACACCTTGGAGCATCGCCTGTGCCGTTGAACGACCAAAGGCCTCTTTGTCCGGGGCGTGAAAATCCAGTTCAGGCAGTGCGGAGGTGTACTGATGCATGGCTTTGAGCTGCATTGAGGCCCCGGGAGCAATGGCTCCACCATGAAACACGCCTTCGCCATCGACAAAATCGACCGTGACCGCCGTTCCGGCATCGACAACAACACACGCTTGTTTAACGGCCTGATACGCAGCAGCAGCATTGAGAAGCCGATCAGCACCAGTTATGGTTTCCGGATCAAGCTGGCGGCCTATTGGCACCGGTATGTCGCTGCCTACTCGATAAAGCTCGACGGAAAGTTGATCCTCAATTGCGGAGATCACCCGGTCTGCGAGATCGTCATTGACCGATGCAATAGCCACAGCTGCACGCGGTCGTTCGGCGATCGCCTTCCAACCGTTAAGGACACACTGGACAATGTCAGCCATGTTCCGATTGTCGAGCCGTTGAGATGACGCAAGCTCTCCGTTGATGAACTGGCCGATTTGCGTTCGTGTGTTCCCAACGCTAATGGCAATGAGATTGATGTCGTGGCTCATGTGCACAGTGTAGGGAGCCGGCCGATGCCGGTCACCGTGTCGCTTTGGGTGAATAGCCCTTACGTATGGGATGAGCAATGTGAGGTTCGTCCGGAACTCGGTGATGCGCATCGGCAGCGTTCAACTGATGTGTTCTCAGATCTGCAAGTGTGCCGCGTCAATACATCTTTGTAGCGTGGCTTAGTTTGGTATAATCGCTTGAATGAGATACGCGCTTTACAGCATCGCATTGACGGTCACCACAGCATGTGGGCTGGTCGGAATCGTCGCCTGCGAGCAGCAGAACCTCGGCGATGCTCCGGCCGGCTCAGACGGTTGGCTCGCCGGTGATGCCCAGCAGAAATTCGAGACCATCGCCGACCAGTTTGGTGGCTTTAGTCAAACAATGGTCGAAGTCGGCTATCGCTACACAGAGCTGTACTGGGCCGGTAAGGATGAGAACTGGGAATTTGCGGCATACCAGATCGAGCATATCGAGGAAGCGATGGAAGCGGGCATTCAGCGTCGCCCGGCTCGTGGTCGATCTGCAGGAATGTTTATGGATAGTGCGCTGGCCGCGCTTTCTGAAGCCGTTGAGCACCAGGATCAGGACATGTTCCGCCAACGCTTCGAACAACTGGCCACGAACTGCAACGCTTGTCATGCCATGGAGGAGGTCAGTTTCATCCAAGTGCGCATCCCAACTGAGCGATACCGGCCCTGGGGCGCGCCTTAAGGCAATTGGCACACTGTTTTCACCTTACAAAAGACCTCATGACTGGTTGCATGGGCCTATCATCCGCCCCATGACCCAGGTCGCAGACCCCTATCTTCGCAACGTCGCCATCATTGCGCACGTTGACCACGGCAAGACCACCCTCGTCGATGGCCTGCTGGAGCAATCCGGCACGCTTGGCCGCGGAGGCGGCCCGGAGTGCGTGCTCGATTCCAATCCGCTTGAACGTGAGCGGGGGATCACCATCTTTTCCAAGAATTGCGCCGTCACATATACTCCGCAATCCGGCCCACACGCAGGCCAGCCGCATCGAATCAACATCGTCGATACACCTGGCCACGCCGATTTTGGCGGCGAGGTGGAACGTGTGCTTCGTATGGCTGATGGTGCGTTGCTGCTTGTTGACGCCTTTGAGGGCCCAATGCCACAAACTCGCTTTGTGTTGGGTAAAGCGCTCGAACTCGGCTTGCAACTCATTGTGGTGATTAACAAGTGCGATCGGCCAGAAGCACGTCCGAATGCGGTCATCGATGAAGTGTTCGATCTGCTCGTAGAATTGGGCGCGGATGACAACACGCTAGATTTCACGACGGTGTACGCCTCGGGTCGCGACGGCTGGGCTACCTTGGATCACGATTCGGGCATCGGTGGTGGCAATGGGGACGGCACGATGGCTGACTTGTTCGGTGTCATTATCGACCAAGTCCCCGCACCACAAGGCGACCCAAACGCACCGCTGCAGATGCTGGTGACGACGCTGGACTTCTCCGAGTACGTTGGCCGTATCGCTATCGGTCGAGTGTTCGCCGGGTCACTCAAGCCGGGCCAGCCGGTGATGCTCTGCAAAAAGGACGGTTCGATGGTCCGTAGCCGTGCGCTGAAGGTAATGCGATTCGAAGGGCTAGGTCGTGCAGAAGCAGCCGAAATCAAGACTGGAGACTTATGTGCCGTTGAGGGGCTGAGCGGATTCGACATCGGCGACACCATCGCCTGCCCTGAAAACCCGGTGGCGATGGCGCGCGTCGCAGTTGATGAACCGACGCTACA
>PWVT01000080.1 GCA_003562195.1 Phycisphaeraceae bacterium
CCGGATCAAAGTGACAACAACCCGCAATGGTTGGAAGACCCCACGATATCGTTCGAACTGCGCAACAACGTGCGCATCCTCGGCGGATTCCCGGAGGACCCGCACACGCTTCACGGCGGCAGCGGCGCGGAGATCACCGACCGCGACTGGGAAGCCAACCCCACCATCCTCAGCGGCGATCTCAACGCAAAACACATCAACGCAACGGCTGTGCTTGACGGCTTGACGATTCGCGGCGGGATCACACTCCGCAGCGCTCAGCCGCGTTTTCGTGATTGCATCATCGCACTGCACGAAGCCGCGGCCGTGCGCTGCAAGGACGGCTGCGAAGCGTTGTTTCATCGCTGCACGTTCACCACAACCGACAGCGAGTCGTTCATCGTGGATGACGAATCGCGCATCATCATCTGGCATTGCCGGCCGGCAACAACATGGGGCGAAGCCACCATCATCGAAGAATCATAAAGCCGCGACCGGTGGTCGCGCCTGGGCGGACATGATCGCCCAACCCGCGTCAACCGTTCATCGTCACATTGCGTGCCGGGGGTTTGGCCCGATGCGCGGTATGACGCGGGACGATGTTTGAATGCTGATGATTTATCTTGTGTTTGTGGTCCAACCGTTCTCCGCCAATGCGAAATGGTTGCGTATCGACTCGATGTCACCGCCGTAGGAAATAATGAGCCGCAACCGACAGTGCGGCTTTCCTGGCAACCGGCGAAGCGCTGAGGAGAATCCCGGCACCGAGCGCAATGACCAAACTGGTCTTCGGATGTTTGCGGAGAAAATCCGCAGGGCCGCTGCTTGCACTTTCGGCCACGTGACGCAGTCTTTCACGAGCCTCAGAGCAGGTCATTTTTCGTCCATGGTCACTTTGTCGCTTACGTTCTGGTACACGATCCATGCACATCCTCCTGCTGTGAGAAGAGCAACCAATCCGGTCAGCAATAGCGCGACCGCCGAGGGCATGACGATGTCCATGGCGGCAAACAACGCGGTGAGAAGCAGGGCAATTCCCAAAAACAGCAACACACCACCGATGATCAGCACCAGCGAAAGTGCCAGAACGACCATCAGCCACTTGAGCGCAGCGCGACCTCCGGCGCGCAACTCGGCGCGCACAAGATCAATCGCTGCGATCATGACATCTGCGAGAACTCGCATCGGCTATCCGCGACTGATGAGCTTTGCCGTAAGCACCCCTATTCCGAACGCAACTAGAACACTGATGATCGGCCGCTCCTCAATGGTTTGCTGCGCCGTTTCGACCGCGTGTTCGCCACGCTCTTTGGCATGTGCGATCGAATCACGCAACGCATCCAGGCGTTCTTGCAACTCTTCACGCAGCGTGGTGTCAGCGTCATCCGCCTTCTCTTTGCCTTCCTTGAGAACTGCTTCAAAAAGTGAGCCAAGGTCTGATCGCAGTTGTTCTATTTCAGATTTCAATCCGTCCAGATCAACATCCTTGGCGGCACGCTTGACAGATTTTGATGCTCTTTTTTTCTTCGCCATCTCACTCCTCATTTTCACAAATCAGTCGTTTGACTTCGATAATGGTACGTCCTCACCGGGTGGTCAGATTGGACAAACCTGGAAAATCGCTGGAGGCCGTTTCATACGAAACGAATCAACAACAACTGTTTCAAACCCGTATTGTCCTTGCAGCGGGGCTTGATGCACGAAAAATGGCAAGCCCTTGCGCGATACACAACTCGCACCATGCTGGCGGTTTCACAGTGTTTGATCACGAGCCACCAGCATGGGACGTGAACCAGGCGTTATGCTCGCACACCATCACCCCACGCTTTAGGATTCGGGTAAGCGCCCCCAACCTGCCACGTGCAGGGCATGGGTGACTCTGGACGAAACCCATTGAAGACCCGCCTAGCCCCAGTTCGCGAGAAGAAGCAGCAGGTCGGAGGTATCGACGGTGCCATCACCGTTGAGGTCAGCCGGGCAATTTGCTGGATTCTCACACGCCCCCCATGCGCTGAGCAGGATGAGCAGATCTGAAACATCCACCACGCCATCGCCGTTGAGGTCGCCGGGAATCGGCGTTGGATCGGGATCGTTGAGGAACACGGCAAGTTCACCGAAGCCGGACACCGCAAGATCAAGCTTCCCGTTGTTATCAAAGTCAGCAATGATGGCAGATTCTTTCTGTGAGACCATGTCCGGTCCGATGTACTGGGGCGGGCCAAAGCTTCCGGTGCCGGTGGCGAAGTGGACCGCTGCGACAGATTCGAACCAATACCCCACAGCGATATCCGGCCAGCCGTTGCCGTTGAGGTCGCCCACTGCAATGCTCGATGGACCCCAGCCGGTGGGAATCTCAAACACCAGGTTCAACGCTCCACCTCCCGTGTTCCAGAGAATCGAAAGCGTCTCATTCTCGTGACAACAGAAGTTGGCGACCACAAGATCATTCATTCCATTGAGATTCAAGTCGGCAATGACCATGTCCGAAGGTGTCTGGCCAACGGTATACACCTGCGGTTGCTGATATGTGCCATCGATGTTGGCAAGCATGACCGAGATGGTATTGCTTCCGAGGTCCAGTCGGTTTGCCACGACGACATCGAGAAACCCGTTGCCACTGAGATCACCAAGTTTGACAATCCCGGCCGACGGCCCGGCTGGGAAACTCTGCGCTGGGAGAAATCCGCCGCGACCATCCGCCGCAAGCACGATGAACTGTGCCCCCTCTCCCTCGACACTCAGTACAGCGACGATATCCATCAAACCATCGCTGTTCATGTCTCCGGTGGCTAATGAAACAATGTACGTGCCTTCTGGGTGAGAATAGATCACCTGGGGCGATTGAAAAGAGCCATCGCCGTTACCCAACGCGATGGAAATCGTGCCTATGGAGGAGTACGGGCCAGACTTAATGGCGAGATCGACTATGCCATTGTTGTTCAGGTCGGCTGCGGCAATCATGTCGGCATCCATGAAACTGATCTGTTCCTCAGCGAACGTCCCGCTCCCGTTGTTGAGCATCACCGAGACGCACCCTTTGTACGAACCAACCAGGTCAAGCGAGCCATTGTTATTGAGATCAACCGCCTGAGCGCTGATGACGTTGCACTCGGTGTAATACGACTCCATCGGAGCGAAATCAGCAGCATCGGCCGCCACTGCCAGCACGATGGTTGATGGCAGCACGATTGCATGCAATGCGAAACGGGGGTATCCAAAGCAGCACATGGTTTTCTCCACGAATGCGAGTGTTCAAGCCATAGGTGACAGAAGCGCCGCCGAAGTAATAGTATGCACTGGCTGTGGGAATCTTGCAATTTAATTTTCGAGTTAATTTTGTACACATCGTGTTCGTTGCGGGCCGTGTGTCAGCGCAACTTCAACGACACGAGCGCCACCATCGCTGCGACCGCAGCGAGTACCCAGAAGCGTGTCACCACCTGCTGTTCGGACCAACCGGCAAGATGAAAGTGGTGATGGATGGGCGAGCAGCGGAAGATGCGCTTCCCGCCGGAGAGTTTGAAGTAGCCAACCTGCAGCACCACGCTGGCGAGTTCCATGAAAAACACCGCACCGATGATCACCAGCAGCACTTCCTGCCGGATCGCCACAGCAATATATGCAAGCAGTCCGCCTAATGCCAACGATCCAGTGTCGCCCATGAACACCTGGGCGGGTGAACAATTGAACCACAAAAATCCCAGGCACGCGCCTGCCATCGCGCCGGTGACGACCATCAGTTCCTTCGAGCCGGGAATGTGCGGGAACAACAGCGTCTGCGATGCTTCCGGTTGACCTGCAATGTAGCACAGCGCCATCATGGCAAAGGCGCACACGATCATTGTCCCTGCAGCGAGGCCGTCCATGCCGTCCGTCAGGTTCACCGCGTTGGATGTTCCCGCGATCAGCAGCGTGGAGATGGTGACGAAGGCGAACATGCCCAGCACAATCACGCTGGACTCGATGGTGAACGTGCCCGGTTCATACGTGCGTTGGAACGGCAGCGTCAGGACATGGGCGGCGTCCTCCCCGCCACCTGGTGACATGCCGTAGCGGAACAGGAAGAACCCCGCGATAAACCCGATGCCGAGTTGAAACAGTAGTTTTTCCCACGCATACAACCCCTCGCGTGAGCCGGGGCTGCGGCGTCCGGACGTGAGCTTTAGCCAGTCATCGAATCCCCCGACGACTGCCAACCACGCCAGAACGATGATCGCCAGATGTACATACCGCTCAGTCAGATCGGCAAAGAGCAGCATAGTGATCATGATCGAGCCGCAGATCAGCACGCCTCCCATTGTGGGCGTCGCGGCCTTGGAGGCCATCAGTTTGTTGACATCCGCGTTATAGAACTCCGGTGCATCGCCAATCTTCTGCCGCACCAACCAGTCAATAGTTCGCCGGCCGAACAGAAGCACAAGCGCGAAGCTGAACACCACGGCGAAGAACGCACGGAACTCCAATTGGTACAGCACCTGTACCAGACGGATGAGCCCCCACTCATCCAGCTTGGAATCCATCATTTGCAGAAGGTTGTACAGCACGGGTCGGAGTCAGGAGTGTGAAGTGAGGGCTTGTGTGGGTTGGAGAAGGCGCTCGAGCGCCCCGGCGCGGGATGCTTTGAGCAGCACCGAATCGCCGGATTGCAGCACGCTGTGAATCTCGGTGATGGCCTCGTCATTGAGCGCCGTGAACTGCGCCGCCGGGCCTTGCAATTGCGACGCGATGTGTTGTGTAAGTGGGCCGATGAGAATGATCTGCGCGATCGGGCAACGGTGTTGCACCTTCGCAAGATGCCTGCCGACTTCTTCGTGTAGCGCGACCGCGTGGTCGCCAAGTTCACCCATCTCACCAAGGATCACCACACGCCGAGACGCGTCGTGTGTCAGGTCAGCGAATGTGTCGAGCGAAGCGATCATGGAGTCGGGGTTGGCGTTGTACGCATCGTTGTACACCGTCATGCCGCGCCACTGCTGCGACACGAACCGCATATCGGCCGGCTGCATGTGTTGAAGGGCATGGCTGATCGTTGCATCCTGGATACCCATGTATCGGCCGACCGTCACAGCTACGAGCGCGTTGATGGCGTTATGTCTCCCAGGCAACCCCAGATTGAATCTCTGCGATGCATTGACTTCAAACCACCACTGACCTTCCTCCTGGCCGTGTCCGGTCAGACGCACGCCTGCGCTCTGCGACTCGCCAAAGGTCATCGATTGCTCGGTAATGTACGGCTGAAGGTATGGTGAATCAGCGTTGAGTACAGCAAAGCTTCGTGTCGCTGCATTTGGTGGCGCGAGATGCTCCAAGAGGGAAGTCTTTTCCTGCGCCACCTGTTCAACACTGCCAAGGCCTGCCAGATGCGAGCGGCCAATCATGGTGATGATGCCGATGTTCGGCTGCGCGATCTCTGCCAGTGCAGCGATTTCACCCGGAGCGTTGGTCCCAATTTCTAGCAGAAGATATTGATCACGCGGCGTTGCACCGAGGATGGTGAGCGGTACGCCGATGTCGTTGTTGAAGCTCTTGCTTGCGCACGTGCCGCGCATCGTCGAGGACAACACTGCTTCGAGCATCGCCTTCGTTGTGGTCTTTCCCGCAGAGCCGGTAATGGCAATGACGGTAGTGTCTTCGAGTGTGCGACGATGGTGCGCCGCCAGGCGGCCCATGGCGCGGCGCGTGTCATCAACACGCAGCACACCGACGTCAGGCGGGCAATGCTTCGGCTCGCGATGCACGACCAGCACGGCTGCGCCGCCCTTTGCAGCGGAATCGAGGTAGTCATGCCCATCGTGGTTCTCGCCCGCAATGGCGAAAAAGATGCGGCCGGTCAGATCTTGGCGAGTGTCAATGCCAACACCATCGCATCGGGACGCCGCAGGAGGTGTTGCGAGCCAACGGCCACTGACTACGGTGTGTAAATGTTCCGGTGCAAAGACTGTCATGGTCATGCAGTACGTTGGGGTGTCAGTGACTCAAGTGCTTCAGCGGCGACGAGCCGGTCATCAAAATCGAGACGTTCGCTGCCGACGATCTGATAGGTCTCGTGACCCTTTCCGGCAATGAGCACCACATCGCCCTCGCATGAAGATTGAATGGCATGGTGGATTGCGTCGCGGCGATCGACCATGCACGTCGTGTGGTGGGTGTGATCCGCAGGAACGCCGCTCGCCACTTCATCGACGATCAACTGAGGATTCTCCGTGCGCGGGTTGTCGGAGGTGATGATCACAGCATCGCCGAATCGGCATGCAACTTCGGCCATGCGAGGCCGCTTGGTACGATCGCGATCTCCCCCGCAACCGAACACCACGCGTAAGGAGCCGCCTTGGGGAACGAGCGGCCGCAGCGCACGCAGGACATTCTCCAGCGCGTCATCGGTGTGTGCGTAATCAACATACACCGAGAATGGATCGCCCGGTTTTGTCACCGGCTCCAGTCGGCCGGGTGGCGCGGTGCAGCTTGACAGCGTGGCCTGGAGTTGAGTTTCATCCAGGCCCAGCACGTATCCCACCGCCGCGGCCTGAAGCGCGTTTATCACATTGTGTCGGCCGCACAACGGAAGCTGCACATCGAACGCGCCCCACGGCCCTGCGAAGTGCGCCTCGACATGCGTGATCGTTTCATGCTTCACTTCGGCAACGCACGCAGCATCACGGCCAAGCATGCTGCACGTGACCACTTCAGCGGTCGTGGCACGCATCATGGCTTCAGATGCGGAATCGTCACGATTCACAACGGCATAGCCATCATGGGGCAGCGCTGCAAAGAGCATGGCCTTCGCGGCGATGTATTCATCCATGTTTGCGTGGTAATCCAGATGATCGCCGGAAATGTTGGTGAAGACACCGATGTCAAACCGCATCCCGGCGGTGCGCTGCTGGGCCAAGGCGTGACTGGATGTTTCCATGACGCACGTGGCGCACCCGTAATCGACCATCCGCCGCAGCAGCGGGCTCAGCGTGAGCGCAGGAGGCGTGGTCAGCGCGGCATCCTCGACAGTGTGGCCGTCGTCAATCTGCACGGTGCCGATCATGCCGCAGCGTCGTTCGGCGGCGTTCAGCAGGGGATGAATGATGTGACTGGTCGTGGTCTTGCCATTGGTACCGGTGACACCGATGAGCTTGAGCGCAGCACTGGGGTTTCCGCTGAACCGTTCGGCGAGCAGCGCGGCGGTACGCGGCACATCATCGCAGACCAGCATCACGGCGTGCTCGGCGGCAGCTTCCTTTCGATCACTCAACACCGCCACGGCACCGGCAGCCACGGCGTCGGCGATGTGCGTTCGCCCATCATGCACGAGGCCCGGCCTGGCCACAAACAGACATCCGGGGCGAGCGTGACGAGAATCCTCGATGATGTGCTGCACCGTGAGATCGTGCGCCCCGCCACTGCGGCGAATATGCAGTCCGTCAATCAGCGTGTCGAGGTTCATGGAAATATCATCGGGCAATTGGCGCAGCACGACCGAAAATTCACGATGAGTGCATGATACGGGCTGATCCACACCGCGCACACTCCCAGCGAGTCGCGCCGTGATGCGCTACAGAAGCGGACTAAACACTCCAGCGGCGTTTTGCGTTAATCGCGTTGACCACCCTCGCTCACGCCAGTACCGCGCACTGACGAGGTTGGAATGGGCGATGTACGACCGCTGTACAAACCGCAGTCGACTGGCAAAATCTGAGTCGTACACCACCACGCTGACCTCGAAATTCAGCTCAAAGCTGCGGCGGTCCAGATTTGCAGTGCTCACCACGCCGAGGTCACGATCAATCGTAATCGTTTTCGAATGCAGCAGGCCCGGGCGAAACTCATGGAGTTTCACGCCGGATTCCAACAGCACTTCGTAATAGCTGCGACTCGCGAGGCGCACGAGCGGCGAATCGTTCCTTGCGGGAACGACGAGATGGGTATCCACACCGCGGCGGGCGGCGGTACACAGAGCCGTGGTCGTCGCTTCGTCGGGGACGAAGTACGGCGTCGTGAGGATCAATTCTTCCGATGCGGAGTTGATGGCTGAAAGCAGCAGTTGCCGCAACGCTTCGTTGTAGCTGTCCGGCCCGGTGCCGATGATTTGCGCCGTCACGCCATGTTCGCTCAGGGGAGGCATGATGGCGAGCAATGATTCGAGCGATTCATCCGTATCGAGATACCAATCCTCGATAAAGAGCATGTTCAGGTCGCGCACCGTCGGCCCCTTGATGCGAACTGAAACGTCGTACCACGGCGCATACTTGGCTTTCGGAGCAAACGAGGCACAGGCGATGTTCTGGCTGCCGGTAAATCCAATCATGCCGTCGATCACTGTTATCTTGCGGTGATTGCGCAGGTCCGCCCTGCTGAACGCCATGCGCAGCACGCTTGCAGGCAGGGCGCCGACGACTTTCACACCGGCTTGTGCCATCTCCCTTCGCAGTGAGGAGCGAAGAAACTCCTTGGATCCGACTGCGTCGACGAGCAACCGACACGCCACGCCACGTTTCGCAGCCGCAGCCAGTGCCTTGCCGAGACGAGTTCCACTGTCGTCGGTCAGATAGATGTAATAGAGCAAATGACAGAAGCTGGTCGCCTGCTCAATATCCTCAATCATCTGATCGATGTATGCATCGGTATCGCTGATCAGTTCGATGTCATTGCCGGCCATCGCCACATTCCCACGTACTGCTTCGCCCAGCGCAGCGGTTTGCTGATCCCGTAGCGTCAGTTTCGGAGCGGCAGTGACAAGCAGATCCTTCGGCACTGGCGCGGTGTCATGCAGGCGCTGCATGATGACTTGATGACGCCGCGTACGGCTTCTGCCGAGCCGCGCTTCACCTACGAGCAGATAGAAGATCAACCCAATGAACGGGAAGACAAGAATGACAATGATCCAGGTCAACGTGACGGCTGGATTAGGCCGACGGCGCAGCAGAATGAAGCCGATGAAAATCATCCGCAGCGTCCATTCGATCACCAGTGGCAGTACCGGCCACACAACGTTGAACATAGCACCAGTGTGACATACGGCGCGATTCGTGCAACTTCGCCAATGTGCAGCGCATCATCGCCGACTCTGCAACACACTGCGACATGCCAGCGCGAGCCATGCCGCCACCCCGGCACCCAGGACGACCAACACCGCTGTCCATTGTTCGTGGCTGGCGCGTGTTGAGCCGCCTTCAGACAGTAACTGCACACCTCTGAGCGGCCCGGCATGCACGATTGCGGCAGTCCCCATTGGCTCCATAGCCGCCAACCATGCCACCACGGGACCGCCCAGACAAATCGCAATGCACACCAGCATCGCAAGATTGCGCACCGAACGATGATTCGTCGAAATTGCGGCTGCCACCACTGCGCTGGTGACCAGAATCCAACCGATGAGAAACAGCGCAAGCGCAGCAGTGCGGCTGATCGACCAGACGGTCAAGACACGAGGCAGCCAAACAACCAGTTGCACCATACCCACCAACACTGCGACATCGAGCAATGTTTGGCGTGCTGGAAACGTCGGCCCGTGCTGACTCAACCGCAGCAGCGGCCATGCGATGAATACACCAAGCCCGATACACACTAGCATCAGGCGCACACCCGGCTCGTATGTGGCTGCCGAGGGATGCACCGGTGTTCCCGGCCCAAGCGCGACCAGCCATGCTGCGATCATCCAGAACGCAGCAAGCACAACCAGCCCGCCGGGCATGATCAGATCCTGCTGCGAAGCATGTTGGGTCGAGTCACACACGGAACATCCTATGGCAGCACCATCGGGCCAAGCGTGTCACCGCTCACAGATCTGTTTCATTCACGCTTGTCGGACTCGTGATGTCCAGCGTGCCGGTTCGGTTCATATCGATCGAGCCGTAGTTGTCGTACATGTAGTTCAGTGAGTAGAGCTTTCGGTCAGCGAGGGCCTCCAGGGCATCCTCCTCGCCGGGTGCCGAGCCCCAGATGATGCGCGCTCCGTGCTGCGTGACCAGCCGAATCGCTTCGCCGCGGATCACGCCGGTGATATTGATCGCTTCTACTTGATGGCTCCATGGCTGCGGCTCGATCAACTGCAACAATCGCAGTGCGGCTGAAATGTCCGCACCTTCCCAATGCATACCAGGGCGCATCGGCCTGGAAAATCTCGCACCGGTGATGACCGTGAACTGCTCCGCCTCACCCTGCGGGAACGTCAACGGTAACAGCTTGCCTGCGGGATCGACCAGGTGATCACCATCACGATCGCGCACCACGGCATAGGGATCGACAAACTCTCCGGTCACTTCGATTCGGTCAGTTCGCACACGGCGGACCTGATCCACTGATTCAAACCAACCGGTGCTTCGCAGTTCTTCGCGCACTGCCACGAGCGATTCGCGCGAGAATGGATCATGCGTCAGCCACGGTCTGACCGTTCGATAAAGCTGCGTCTTCAATTCCCCTTGCACCCAAGCAGGCGGATCAACGAACACAAGCTCGGGGACCTGATCGTCCACATGCGTCTGGGCATGGGCCTGCAATCGCGGCACGCCGTACCAGCACAGCGCCGCAATCGCTCCGATGCCGAGCAGCCACGCAAACGCCATGGAGCCGCGCTTGACATTGGACCACTCGATATTGCGTAGCCATTGGAAGCGAGGTTTGGAGCGTGATGATTTCTTCTTTTTTTTGGCCATGTTCGATCAGTTCTTTGCTGTAACGGAGTTGTCGGTTCGCGTGCGAGCGGCCTCGACGAGGCGTTCACACAACGCCGGCATTGGCACACCGGTCTCCGCCGCCGCCATGGGCACGAGTGAATGTGTGGTAAAGCCGGGCATGGTGTTGATCTCCAGGAACCACACGCCGCGCTCGTCGAGCATGAAGTCTACCCTCGCCACATCTCGGCAGCCAACGCGTTCATACGCCAGCTTGGCCAACCGTATGCATTCATCAGTCACCCGTTGCGGCAGGTCCGGGTTGATGATGTATTGCGTATCCTCGCGCGTGTACTTCGCTTCGTAATCGTAATAAGACGCTGCGGGAACAATGTGAATTAGAGGTAGCGGCTCGCCCAGCACAAGACCCACGGTCAATTCGCGTCCAGCAATGTATTCTTCGGCCATCAACGTCTGGCGACGCCGACGAAGCTGCGCGCGGCAGGATTCAACCTCCGCAGCATTGCGGCAGATTCGTAGGTCCACACTTGAACCATCATCAATCGGCTTGAGCACTAGCGGCGGCGACACCCGGCACGGCTCATCACCACCTATACGCTGCGCGCGAGGCGTTGGCACACCATAACGGCTGAGCAGTTGCTTCGTTGCCAGTTTGTCCATCGCCAGTGCGGCTGCGGCGGGCTGCGACCCGACGTATGCAAGCCCAAGTTGCTCCAGAACGTCCTGAAGCGGACCACCCTCACCCCACCGGCCATGTAATACGGGAAAAATGACGTTCGCGCCAGCAGCATCCGCGATCGCCCGAAGTTCAGCGGTCGTTGGTGCATCAATCACCTGCTCGATCACTCGATACGAGCCACATTCTCGCAATGCGGCGGCAACCTCGGTGCCGGACATCAAGCTCACCTCACGCTCAGAATCGGGCCCACCCATAAGCACGAGCACCGTTGGTTGCTGCTGTGTCATTCTTCACCACCTTCGTCCCGTCTCCACAGCACCACTTCTTCTTCGAGTTCAATCCCGGCATGCTCGAACACGCGCTGGCGAATGTCATTGAGGAGTTTGATGACGTCGTCCGCCTTAGCACCCGGTTTCGTTACGATAAAGTTGGCGTGATGTTCACTGACCTTCGCGCCACCGACAGCATGCCCTTTCAACCCCGCTTCGTCGATCAACTTGCCAGCAGAAACCCGCTGCTCGCTTACTGGATCGATGGGGTTCTTGAATGTACAACCGGCTGAGTGATCGGCCAGTGGTTGTGTGGATTTTTTGTAGGCAAAGATTTCCTTGACCTTCTCACGAAGTGCGATCGGGTCACCGGGCGTGAGATGGAACACGGCTGAGAGAATGATGGGATCTGGGATGTTCGTCTCGCGATAGCCGAAGTGAAGTTCCTCAGTCGGGTATGTGACGATCTCGCCTGCGCGGGTCAGGCAGGTCACTCGTTGTACTGCATCGCCGATGCAGCCATAGGCCCCGCCTGCGTTCATGCAAATCGCCCCACCGATGGACGCAGGAATGCCCGCCATCGGTGTCAACCCGTCCAGGCCTTGGCGAACGGTGTCCATGAGCGTCTTGGCCATATCTGCCCCGGCCATGGCTTTCAGTGCATGAATATCGCCGGTGGTGTTGTACTTGATCTCTTTCAATTCGGGCGTGTCGAGCATAACCACCACGCCATCCACGCCGTCATCCCCCACCAGCAGGTTGGCTCCTGAGCCGAGCACACGTACGGGCATTTGCGAGAGTCGGCATCGTTTGACGAGTGTCGCGAGCGCGTCAACGGTGTTGGGCCGAATCAGCAGATCAGCATTGCCACCGATGCCATACCACGTGCGCCGCCCCAACGGCGCATCAGCCACGGCCTCGACATCAAGATCGCCACACAAACTAGACCGGCTTTGCAACACGAACGACATGATAGGAGAGATCGGCAAAGTGCCGCGAGAACGTGCAAATCGGTATCCCTAACGCCCAATCACGTCGTGTGCTCGTGGCTGGGTAACACGGCCAGCGTCGCCAGCAAGCACGACCTGCAGGGGATTGACGGCGACTTTAAGATGGCGACGCAGAACGCGGGCCAGCAGGCGCACGCAGAGCCGTGCAAGCCGATGAACGATGAAAGCATAAGACATGAAAAAAACCCCTACAATTACAGGGGTAAACGCTTCATTCGCATGACAATTTAAAAACGTGCAAAAACGAACAGGTGCCCTGTGTAGGACTCGAACCTACGACCCGCTGATTAAGAGTCAGCTGCTCTGCCAACTGAGCTAACAGGGCGGAATCGGCAGTTTATCCGGACTGCCGGAGAGGTCAAGCTGGGTTGACCATCCACCGGAGAGGGGAATGATGGGGCTGTGTAACGTTCATGCCATGCGAATCGCAGATTGACAGTTGATACGCTGCTTGACGCATGATGCGGGGGTCTTACAATGCTCGACTCCCCTTGGTGGGGCCGTCAGTGACATGCCGCGAGGTGTGGCGCTGCATGGGGTGTTCAGTCGCGGCTGACGAACATTCCAGCCCTGGGGTTTGCCGCGGATGAGGGTTCGGACGCTCCGAACATCGAACCGCAGCACTGTTGTTGCTCCCGATGCGTTCTGTCGGGGGTTCGGTTGTTCGGGTCGTTGTCATGCAGTGGCATCGCACTGGCCCGTGGTGTAATTGGTAACACACCTGGTTTTGGTCCAGGCATTCCAAGTTCAAGTCTTGGCGGGCCAGCTTTTTTCGCCCTGCCGTTCGATGCCCTGACGTGACGTCCGACGCTTCCCATTCCGATCACGCCCGCCGACCGCTCGCTGCAGTCATCCTCGCAGCAGGCAAAGGCACGCGCATGAAAAGCGACCTTCCTAAGGTCGTGCATCGTGTTGCCGACGAACCGATGGTCCGCTGGGTCGTTGAAGCTGCCCGACAGGCCGGAGCGAATCCGATCGTGCTTGTCGTCGGCCACGGCAGCGAGCATGTGCGCAGCATCTTCCAAGGTGAAGA
>PWVT01000083.1 GCA_003562195.1 Phycisphaeraceae bacterium
CGATTTATCGAAAAGGTGGTCTGTCCGCAGCCCGAGTTTGGTGTAGGCCTTGGTGATTTCCTCGACGGTCGGAATGCGAATGATGCCCTTGCCGCGTACGGTATAGCCGACGGCTTGGCCGATAGTTCGAACGTCAGCCCAAAATCGCTTCGGCTGTTTGAGAAATCGCAGGTCGGGTTGCATTACTCTTTGCCCTCATATGCCCGGATGAACTCGCCGAGCGTCGTACCGAGAGCTAGACAAACTTGCTCCAATTCGAGTACATCGAGGCATCGATCACCGGTTTCATAGCTGCTCACAAAGGATTGCGGCCTGCTTAGTCGCGCAGCCAAATCGACCTGTCGAAGTCCGGCATCCTGTCTGAGTTGTCTCAGGAGCGATTGGAGTCGTTTGAGTTGGGCTGAGGCAATGGCCTTTTCCATGTGCTAACCACAATAAATCGGGTTGCCGGATATCCGAAATCCGGATATGCTGTTTCGTGGTACCATGCTCGGCAATCAGGAGACCCCTTTGATGACGATGGCGACCAACTTGTTTGGAGAACAGTTGGGTCAGCGATACACGCGACCATCAGCTTCGTTGCTGAAGTGGGTCGGAAACAAGTATCGAATGGCCGAGGAGATTGCTTCGTATCTTCCTCAACGACATGGCGTTTTCTATGACGTGTTTCTGGGCGGGGGGTCGGTGCTTGCAACGGTCGCGCCAAAGCAAGGCGTTGGATCAGATGTGTTTCCACCATTGGTGGAGATATGGAACATGCTCAAGTCTGACCCGAGTCGGCTGAAGCGATGGTACGCCGATCGACACCGACGCTTCGTAGAAGCGAGTGATCGAAAGCAACAGTACGAACGGGTGAAAGCCGCGTACAACGCAAGGCCGAATGGCGCTGATCTTCTTTTTCTCTGCCGATCGTGCTACGCAGGGATCGTCCGGTTTCGGAAATCCGATGGGTACATGTCCACACCCATTGGCCCACACAATCCTATCCCGGCAGCGGCATTCGCGAAACGTGTTGATGAATGGCATAGTCGGCTCAGCCATTGCGACTTTGTTCAGGCTGACTTTGCTGACTTGATGCGGCAGGCAAAACGCGGCGACGTAGTGTACTGTGATCCACCCTACACGCATACGCAGTCAATACTTTATGGCGCGCAAACTTTCGAATTGCGGCGACTACTGACAGCTATTGAAGACTGTAAGCGCCGTGGCGTCTATGTGTTGTTGAGTATTGACGGTACAAAGAAATCGGGCAGCACGACGTGCCGCCTCGAGTTGCCCGCTGGCTTGTTTGAGCGAGAAGTACGCATAGAAGTTGGACGGTCTATGCTCCGCAGGCTGCAAATGACGGGCGAAACCCTCGAGGGAGAACTGGTTTCTGATCGCCTACTTCTCACCTATTGACACGAAAATGTTTAGGTGAGTTAAAGTGTATTGGTTGCGCCGCCGATGAACGGCTCCTAGTTCGGGAGTTGAGAAAGGGGCGGCGATTCGGGTTCTTCCAGGACGCAAGACCCAACACCGCGAAATCTAGTTCTTGACAACTGCTGTTGTGCTGTGCGCGCTCGTTGCGCGTTGCAACACACAGCACGGAGATATCGTTATGTCGAATGTGTACGACCAATCAGGCGGCTACATGCCAGGATCAGATGATGGATTCTGGCATTGGTTGCAAAACTTTTCATCGTTGATTGCTGCTGATCCTGCGAAGTATGGCATGACGCAGGCGGATGCGACGATCATCACGGATCACTTCGAGGCGTACAGCCCGTTGTGGACCAAGTCCAAGCAGCCATCGATTCGCACGACCTCGCTGATTCAGAACAAGGATGCGGTCAAGGCGGCTGCGATGGGTTCGTGTCGGGTCTATGCGCAGATCATCAAAGCCAATCAGGGTGTGGATGAAGAAGACAAATCAGCATTGGGGCTGCGCATTGATGACACCACGCCCACGCCGATTCCTGTGCCGGATTCTTCGCCGATGTTGATGATTCAGGCAGCGTTTTCCGGCGAGCATGTGATTCGCTACGCGGATGAGAACACGCCTGCGAGTCGTCGCAAGCCGCACGGTGTGCAGTTCATTGAGTTGTACTGCAACGTTTCTCATGGTGCGAACCCGGATCAATCAACCGCCAAGGCGGTGGGTTTGTTTGGCAAGCAGCCGATCAAGGTCGAGCAGGAGCAGACTGATGCGGGCAAGACCGCGACGTACTTCGGCCGTTGGGTGAATACCAAGGGTGAAGTAGGGCCGTGGGGTTTGCCGGTGGGTATGACGATTGCGTTCGGCGGCCCGGTGGATCAGCAGATTCCCGATGGCGGTCAAGTCATTGGCGGCGAAGACGAGTTGAAGATTGCAGCGTAAGAGCAAAGGCATGAGGCACCAGGCATTCGGCATTGGTGTCTCTAACAAGGAGTTTTAACGATGGCTATACGATCAATTAAACAGACCACACGGCGTGTGAAGTCGAAGACTTCGATGATGACGCCGAAGAAATTTACACCTGCGATTATTCAGGAAGTCGATGCGACGGCAGCGAATGTGCTTCGCCTCACGTTCAACACGCGGGTACAGCCGACGGACTTGCCGACGTACAAAGCTGGTGCATCGGGCGATGTCGCGGTTGAGAGCATGATGACGGTGAGCGATACCGTTGTTGAACTGACGTTTTCGGATGACGTTGCTGGAACAGACCTCATCGTAAAGGAAGGAGACCCTGGCATACGTACAGCAGCGGGCGGCTTTGTGCCGGCTGGTACGTATGCCATTCCCACGTTTCCCTGACCCCCCGGTGCCGCCGGTGCCGGTGGGCGGGTCGTATGACTCGCTGACGGGTTCATGGTCGGTGATGTTTGATCGGCTGCTTGCTGATGGTGTGGTGGATGCTGCGAACTGGCATCTGCTGCGGGCCGGAGGTGAGCATGAAGCGACGAGCGCGATGGCCGATGGGCTGACGGTGAGCGGGACGGCTGCGATCGCGTCGGGTGTGATGGCGATTCGGTACTCGCCGCCGCCGTTTGATGTGCTCGGTGCGGATGGAGCGGCGGTTGAAGGGTTTGAATGGCCGCTACTTGTGTGAGAGTGTTGATACGGAGCCGTCGGCCCGAAGTGGGCCGGCGGCTTTTGGTGTGTGAACGATCAGGGCGAAGGTTTTGGTGGTTTCTCTCTGTGTGTGTGCTTCGGCTCTGTGGTGGATCATGCACATGCGCGAAGCTGCTGACGTATGATTCAGGTATGCCAAGTCCCAAATCCACCACGACATCCCTTGAAACCGTCGAGCCGATCGGCAGTCGGGTACTCATTCGCAAGGATGAGGACAAGAAGCAGACCAAATCCGGCATTCATCTGCCGGACAAGATCGAGATTCCCACGATCACCGGCCGCATCGTGACGGTCAGCCGCGAGGTGGAGTTGGATGAGAATTATCCGATCCGCCAGTACGACCGTGTGCTGTTCAACCCGAAGCACGCGATCCCGGTGGACTTTGAAGGCGACAACCGGTTGTTCGTCGTGCCGGTGGAAGATGTTGTCGCGGTGTTTCGCAAAGAGAAGTGATGGCTTCATGCCTCCTGTAATTGACTACACGCTGCCGCTGGATGAACTGCCGGACCCGCTGCCGATCATGCCGCTGGAGCGGCCGTTTGATGTGACG
>PWVT01000116.1 GCA_003562195.1 Phycisphaeraceae bacterium
AGGCATTGTGGATTGGCCTGTTCGCCGTCGCGGGCTTTGTTGCCATGACCTTGATCAAGGAGGTTACCGGACTCTC
The DNA here is from genome assembly GCA_003562195.1 of Phycisphaeraceae bacterium. Taxonomy (GTDB): domain Bacteria; phylum Planctomycetota; class Phycisphaerae; order Phycisphaerales; family SM1A02; genus PWVT01. The sequence goes on from PWVT01000116.1 coordinate 77, forward strand.
CGGACAGCCGGTCACGTTTCGTCGGTGAATTGGTAGGGGTCGTGGCCGAAGCGCAAGAAAAACCGGCTTGAGGGAAACTGGCTTCTCCTCCGGAGCCAGGCCTTTCAAGCCGGGATCAATAGAGTACCTTCTGAATTGGGACCTGCAAGCGCAAGTTTTGCCCTTTCTCGGATTTGTTCTCATTCAACGACAAAACTGCTCTAAATGCTCTTCGGCAGGTGGTTTAGGACTGTACGGCGGCTGAGTTGTGCTCGAATTATCTGCTTCAGAAGTCTCTATGTTGCGTCGATAATTCATCTGATGCACCCGGCCCCACAGAATCCGAATAAAAATCGTACATTCGGCAGTCCGGGGTACACCATGTCAGTGCGCGAACTGGCTCACGAACTCAACTCCATGCTCGACGGCTCGATGCGATATGTCACGATCGCCCAGCAAGTTCTGGAGCAGGCCGCCACTGATGCTGGGTCGGTGGATGAAGCCACCCGACGCCTCGCTGCGGCACATGAAGGAATGTGCAACATGGCGTCGCTGCTGGAACAAACCATCCACGGCGGAGTAGAGAGTCATGAGCATCGACGACCCCTGCGTGAGCAGGCGGAACGAATCATGACCTCCTGTGCTGCTCGTGCCGAACTCAACGGCGTGGAGATGAATCTGCATATGGATGACGCGGTTGCAGATGTGCCCATCGGGCCACTTGGTCCCGTGCTGCTCAATGGGCTTCGAAACGCAATTGACGCATGCATCGAATCGGACGACGACAACCGTGAGGTGGAAATGTCCATCGGCCTCGCAAGCCGCGAACGGCTGGAGATACTCATTGCTGATACCGGACCGGGTGTCCCCGCGGTGATGGCGCGTGGCGTAAGCACCAAGCCGGAAGGGCATGGAATCGGGCTTGACCTCTGCAAGCATATTACACGAAGTTTGGGTGGATCGGTTGAATTGATGAGCGTGCCGTTTGGTGGCGGAGCGGTCATGCGCGTGCTGATTCCCATTCGCCGTTTGCATCGCTCATGAGCCAACACGCATCACGAATCCTGATTGTTGATGACGATGCGATCGTTGCAGATTCGATCGCTGAGTTTCTTGCTGACAGTGGTTATGAATCAGCTTCAGCACATAGCGCTTCCGAAGCAAGCGAACTGTTGCAGCGTGCCAGCCAGGGCGCGAGTCGGGCGTTCCAGGTGATGATCGTGGACATGTCCATGCCCGGCACTGACGGGATGCAACTCATCAAACAAGTACGCAATGATTTCCCCGGAGTTGTACCGATCGTCATTACCGGCTACGGCACCATTGAACAGGCGGTCAAGGCAATTCGCTGCGGCGCAGTGGACTATCTCACCAAACCGCTGGTCGATGAGGAACTTCGAATCGCGGTCGAAAAGGCGCTGCGTCAACAGGCCTTGGTTGCGGAGAACGTCAACCTTCGGCACCAACTTGATGAAAAATTTGGGCTGGACAATATCGTCGGATCTGACCCGCGTATGCGGCGGATCTATGACGTGATCGAAGCGGTCGCTCCGAGCAAGACTACCGTGTTGATGGCCGGTGAATCCGGCACCGGCAAGTCGCTGATCGCTCGCGCCATTCACGGCCGATCACCGCGATCAAACAAGCCGTTCGTGGAGATTTCATGCGGATCGATTCCTGAGACACTGTTGGAATCAGAACTGTTCGGGCATACCAAAGGCGCTTTCACCGGTGCACACGCAGACAAAGCCGGCCGTTTCCTTGCAGCCGATGGCGGTACGCTTTTTCTTGACGAGATCAACTCCGCTTCGCCGGGCATGCAACTCAAACTGTTGCGAGTTCTGCAGGAGCGAAGCTTTGAGCCGGTGGGTTCGAATCAATCGGTGAATGTCGATGTACGTGTCATTCTTGCGAGCAATCAGCCATTGGAGGAATTGGTTGCAAGTGGCGAGTTTCGCCAGGACCTGTACTACCGCATCAACGTGGTGCTGATCGAGTTGCCACCACTTCGCGAACGCGTTGCGGATATCCCGATGCTTGCGGAACATTTTCTCATGGCCAAAGCCGCCGAGGTGTCGCGGCAGATGACGGGCATCACCGATGACGCGATGGATGCGTTGCGAGGGTATGCGTTTCCTGGAAATGTGCGGGAGTTGGAGAATGTCATTGAGCGTGCTGTGGTACTCAGCCGCTCACCACGCCTGACAGTTGAGGATCTGCCTCCACACGTCCTTGAGAACTCCACCGGAAGCCTGCTGCCTGAGCACATGCAGCGCGAGGGTGGCTCCGATCAAGGGTCTATGGATTGGCTGAAAGGGCAGTGGACACCCATGCCACTGCGCGATGCGTTAATCGAGCCAGAACGGCAGATTATCCTTGCAGCACTCGAAGCCAACGAGTGGAACCGAAGTGAAACCGCTAAGCAACTGGATATCAACCGTACGACGCTGTACAAGAAGATCAAGCAGTACGGTCTGGAGCAAATGGGGCGAGTGGGCTGAGGTTATCGCCCGGGTTCGGTGTACGGCAGGCCCAAACACACGAGAAAACGCTTGCAAACGAGCCGTTTTCGTGCCACACTGGATGGTGTCGCACAGAGCGCGAGTTGCGTCACTGTGGTTGGGGTACACGTGATAGAAGTCCCACCCGTTCCCGATAATAGAAAAGGTATGCCTCGATGTTCACGACCTGCATCCGCTCGTTTGCTATCGCCGCCGTTGTTTCTTGTGTTGTCCCGTCCGCGATAGCCGATCGTCCCGTGCTGGATGAGCCGATCCTCCGTGATGGTGAATTGATTTTCCCGGATGGCGCTGCGATTCCACGACACATGACCACGACAGAACGGGAGTACATCCGCACTCATCCGCTGACGATGCTTCGTTCGGCGACCGACCCGCCGACCGGTCCCATCACCACGCCAGCCGAGTACAGCCCGACGCAGGCGGTGATGTTTTCCTATCGTGGCAACGCATCGTGGAAGGACATCATCGACGAAATGGCATTTCACATCACGCATACCGGAGACGCTGATGTCTACGTGTATGTCCCCAACACTGCTGGCATTCAGGAAGTGCAAACTTGGATGATCGGTAATGCGGGGGCTGATCCGGACCGTGTGAACGTCATCGTTCAACCGACCGACACCATCTGGATTCGTGACTTCGGTCCGCGCTACGTCTTTGAAGGTGATGTCCGTGCAATCGTAGACCACACGTATAACCGTCCGCGACCATTGGATGATGCAGTGCCATCGCACTTCAGCGGGGTCAAGAACCATGCCTACTACAAGATTCCACTCGTACATGGTGGCGGTAACTACCACCTTGACGAAACCGCAACCGGTTACACGACGCGCCTGATCAACAACGAAAACCCCGATTTGACTGAACAGGAAATCGGTGATTTATGGTCAGCGTATCAGAACCTTGCCACGACATTCTGGAACCCATTTCCTGTCAACGTGGACTCCACACAGCACATTGACATGTGGATGATTCCCATCTCTGATGATGCGGTCATCATCAGTGAATGGCCCGCCAACCCAGGATCAACCCAGGCGATCATCTGCGATATCGCAGCGGCAGACTTTGCAGACCGTGGCTATACCGTGCATCGCGTTCCGGCACGACGGCTGCCGAGTGCGCATTACACCTACACCAATTCCGTGATTGTCAACGATCTTGTCCTTATTCCGTATTACACCAATTCAACGATGCTTCAGTACAACGCGTCTGCAAAGGCGGTGTGGGAAGCGGCGATGCCCAACCACACGGTAGTGCAGATCAATTGCCAGCCGTTGGTGACCGCGTCGGGCGTGATGCACTGCATCATGATGCATGTGCCGGCCCCGCTGGGTGGGGAGAACCCCACAGCGTATCTGCGAACACTGCGTGGCGGCGAGGAACTTGACCCCGGAGATGTTGTTGAGATCCGCTGGAATTCCGACGACGATGAGGGTGTTGTCGAGGTGGACCTCCTTCTTTCGACGAACGGCGGAACCAGTTTTGATGAAACAATTGCTTCGCAGATCAGCGATTCAGGCAGTTTTATGTGGAATGTCCCGGATGTTGCCACCACAGAAGCCCGTGTAAGGGTCGTGGTGCGTGATGCTGACGGCAATACCGGTTCGGATGAAAGTGACAGCAATTTCAGCATCGATGGCACTCAGCCGTCCAACCCGGCAGACCTCAATGGTGATGGCGTGGTTGACGTGAGTGATCTGTTGATCCTGCTCGGTTCGTGGGGGGCGTGCCCCGGCTGCGATGCCGACCTCAACAGCGATGGTGTTGTGGATGTCAGCGACCTGCTTATCCTGCTTGGATCTTGGGGCTGATTGCTGGGCGTGAACAATTCGTTGCCTCATCAATGGCGCGGGCTGAAGGCCCGCGCCATTGTTCTTCGGTGTGCTACCCTTGAAGACCATGTCTACCCTGTACTACGCCGCCACCTGCCAGACCTCATTCGCCTGTCCGAAAACGAGAGATGAGATCTCCGCGCGCACCGCGCGCATGTGCCAGATGATCGAGCAGACGATCGCTGGTTACGAACCGTTTTTCGATGTGCGATTGCTTGTGTTTCCGGAGTTCGCTCATGCAGCGCCAATCTATGACACAGTCGCCAAGCTGCGCGACCGCCTTGCGGTGGAGTTGCCCAACGAACATACCGATCGATACGCTGCACTCGCCAAGCAGTACGGCTGCTACATTCAGACCGGCACGTTTATCGAGATTGATCGAGCGTACGACGATGTTGTGTTCAACACGACCGCACTGATCGGTCCAGATGGCGTGCTATCGAGATACCGCAAGGTCAATCCGTGGATACCTTGGGAGGTGCATGCCAGCCCGCACGATCTACCTGATTATCCCGACAACCCGTTTCCAGTCGTGGACACAGAAATCGGGAAACTTGGTGCCGCGATTTGCTATGACTGGCTGTTCCCGGAATCGATTCGGCAACTGACGTTCAACGGTGCCGAAGTGTTGATCCGCGTTTCTGCTTACATGGACCCATGGGGGGCAACGCCACCGATGGACTGGTGGACGCTGTTCAATCGGGCGAGAGCTGCCGAGAACACCGCGTATGTCGTGGCATGTAACCAAGGCGCGACGTTTCAGGGCTATCCGCCATTCAGTTGGCCGGGTGGAAGCATGGTGGTGGACTACGATGGCCGCATTCTCGCGCAAGCCGATCCAGGCGAAGGGGAGAAAGTCGTGGTTGCCCCAATCGACATCGATCTGCTTCGCAGCGAGCGGGCGCGTCGTGTAGGTCATGACATGCGCAGCCACCTGCGCACTGAAGTGCACCCGTATGCGCAGCAGGCAATCATGCCCCGGGCTCAAGAGCACCCGATCACTATTGAGCAGCTTCGACAACGGATCAATGAGGCCCGTCGCTGAGGTTACGTGAACACCTCAGGAGGCCTCAGCCCGAGGGTGGGCTTGGTTGTACGCATCTCGCTTTCGCTGTGTGGACAGGTGCGTGTACACCTGCGTGGTGGAAAGCGACTGGTGGCCAAGCAATTCCTGGACACTACGGAGGTCTGCACCATTATCCAGCAGATGCGTAGCAAAGCTGTGACGAAGGGTGTGGGGGCTGATATCCGGATCCAGACCCGCTTCAGCGAGATACTTGCTCACCTTGCGGCGAACCGATCGCGTAGAGAGGCGACTGCCGTGTTTATTGATAAACAGCGGGCTGGTCTCATCGCCATTGACACCTTCATGTTGCTGATGCTTGTCAAGCATGAGAATGTAATGATTCAGTGCGCCAAGTGCATGTGAACCGAGCGGCACGATGCGCTCCTTACGGCCTTTGCCTCGAACAATCAATGCCTGGCCGGATTCATCGACATCGCCACGATTGATTCCGACCAGTTCGCTGACGCGAATGCCGGTTGAATACAGCGTTTCGAGGATGGCACGATCACGAGCACCGAGCAGTTCCGTGTCATCGGGTGCAGCAAGCAGGCGCTCAACCTGCTCAACATTGATTGCCTTGGGGAGACGTTTGTTCTGGCGTGGCGTTTTGATGAGCAGCATCGGGTTCGCGGGAATGTAGCATTGCTTTTCCATCCACCGATAGAACGAGCGAAGCGTGGCGATCTTCCGCGCCATCGTCGCAGCAGAGTACTCCAGCGAATTGAGATGGCCCAGGAAACCCCGGATCAATTCGACGTCGGCTTTCATCATCGCCACGGTGACATTCGCAAAGCCCACACGGCCGACGACATCACTGCCTGCGTCCGCGCTGCCCTGCTTCCAGCGGGAGAACTCATCGCCTTCCTTGTCTTGCGACACGTCGATGTTGTACTCGTCAGCCAGGTACTCGCAAAATTGGCGAAGGTCCACGCGGTAACATCGCGCCGTGTACGGGCTGAAGTGGCGCTCATCCAAGAGGTAACGCAGGAACTCTTCAACGACGGGAAGCGGGTCTTTGTTGGTCTTCATTGTCTCTTCTGCCTTGTGTCCAGCGCACGTGACCACGCCAACGGGTGCCGTTGGTAGCGGGCGTTGCGAAGGTTGAAATAGGAGCTCTGAACCATGGTGGATCTCGGCGTGTGCCGATGACCACCATCGGCCATCAGCGCTTCGGACTTTCCTCAACTATCGGGCTTAACCGCATGAACTCTGATTCAAGCAGATCACCAAACAGCCGATAACTGACAAACTGCATGTACAGGTCCATGCGAACCAGATAGATGTTGGCCCCGAACGCACTGTCGGGGACGTTGCGGCCGGTTGTGTATTGACGCAACTTGCTCAGTGTGTCGTGGCTGCGAGCATCAAAGATGCCCGCTGCTTGTGCCACCGGGTTTAAGCTGTCGAACTGAGCAGGTGAGAATTGTTCTGATGTCGAGCGACTCAGCGATCGAGTATCCAGGCCGAGGCGATGATCTTGCCGATCCTGTTTGTGAAGTTCAATCGCAGCGCCGAAGGTCATGGGGCGGTATTGGTCGTACGCCGTCACCGTGCCGACGATGAGCCCGTCGGCCCCAAGTACGCTCAGCAGTGCGCTGGCATCGCTCGGTGAGCGTACTTCGTACATGTCAAGATCCCGCATCGCAGCGATGACGCGGTTCACAGGCAGGGCGTTGATGCCCCGCACGTCCTGAAGTTGTTGCACAAACATGTCTGCAACGCGATCGGTCTCCACAAGCGAGACACCCGATTCGTTGATAAACGGTGCAACCGCCCAGAGCTGAACATCCTCATACGGCGCATTGAGCATGACTGGTTGCTTCAACTGCGGGCCGCATCCGGTTGCAACCACTGACATGGTAATAAAGCATGTCAAGAGCCAAGAAGCTGTTCGCATGGACTTTGTACTTGTCATGGCATCCTGCCTTTGGGGTGAGCTCCGCTCTGATTGAATCGTTCGGGCTTCCTTTCAGAAATCCGAACGGAACGTACCGTGCATATCGCTGCGGCACTCCGGCCGCAGCCGATGATCAGCGATCCTGATCGACATCAGCCCCAGCCATTTCTCTTCCTCGCGGCATACTGATGGCTCGTTCGGTGGAAATCGCCCAGATGTTGTCGATGCCGGATCGATTCGACACGAAATACACCCGACCGTCACTCGCCCAGACCGGTTGGAAGTTTGCAAACTGATTGTCGGTCAGTTTGATGCGATTACTGCCGTCAACGTTGATCATCCACACATCAGACTGGTCAGGCCGACCATCGGTCGCGCCGTCGGGATCCAGGACCGAAACGAAAACGATGCGTCGTCCGTCCGGTGACCATGAGGGATTGATTACTGCGGCATTCGCCGCCGAAACGATTTCAGTGGGGTTGATCGCTTCGCCGTTTCGGTAGTCGATCGTCCAGATTCCGTGCAAACGGCTACCCCGCTGACGCGGTCGCTGAAACAGGAGCTTGCTGCTGGCAATATCCGGTGACCATTGCGGGAACATGCCGTACTCCAGGAACGTTCGCACACCGGGGTTTTCGAGATCAACCGCCCAGATTTCCCATCGACCAGACTGCGAACTGTACTTGCAGTACGCCAGCATGCGGCCGTCGGGAGAGAACGATGGATGAATTTGCGCATCCGGGTCGTTGGTCACCTGCACAGGCGCACCGCCTTCAATGGAGGTGATATAGATGTCCCACGTGCCTGAACGATTGGATGCGAAGGCAATACGTCGCCCATCGGGATGAAATGCCGGCATGACATCGTCCGAAGGATCGGAGGTGATTTGCGTCACCGTTGTTCCGTTGATCGATTTGATATAGATATCCGATGCATCGCGATGCATGGTCGAGGCAAAAGCGATGTGCGTTCCCTTGTGATTCAGCGCCGGGTCGAAGCATGCACCTTCTACTGCAAAGCTGACTTGTGAAATATTCGCTCGGCCCGGTCGGGAGCGGTCATAGTCATCTGAATCGCTGATCGCTTCGCCATAGAGGCCGATGAGATCGACGCGACGGTTGGTGGCTGGCGTACCAGAGCGAGAATCAGATGGCGTTTGGCTGCTGCTGGATGGATTGATGACCGTCGACGTTGATGTTGGTCCGTGGGCCCAGCCCTCCGGCCTTGCGGGGAGGTTGGTCGTCGGTTTGGCCGGATCGCCGAAAACCTCACGGATACTCAGCGATGTGTCTGATGGCGTGGTGTTGGATTTGGAGGCAGTCGCCGTGGTTGATCGGGTTGTGTTACTTGAGGCCGTGCTTGCTGATCCTGAGCTGGCACAGCCGGCGAGCAGTGTGGCGGACAGAATCGGAATCGTGATCAAAGTCAGGGGTGTACGCACGGTGAAACTCCAAATGTCAGGTCGTTTGGCCGACTCGTCATCGCGGCGGCCCAGCCCAACAGGTCTCCGCCTGATGGCCAATGTATCGTCGAAGCAAGGGGCGGATCCAACCATCCCCGAGATGAACCCGGAATCGCAGCGATGCTCTTATCGGACGAATTCCACGGGGGGCTTGAGTGGAATTCGTCTCCTCTTCGTTAGATTGCGATCACTCACTGATGTGCCGGCGAGATGCCGAAGATCGCCATTTCTACTCGTTCTTGCGCGGTTTGGCTTAGCTGGAGGTCGCCGAATCGTTGGGAATCGACTACACTGCTCGATTCACGATCGCGTAGCTCAGTTGGTAGAGCATCCGCCTTTTAAGCGGCAGGTCCTGGGTTCGAGTCCCAGCGCGATCATTGCAATTTATGCCACTCATACTGCACGCGAATTGGACTGACGGGATGCTGCGGCTGTGGGCTGAGTCGCAGGAGGCGTATGTCGCTGTATTAGCGACTCGAAGCGTCAACTCCAATGTGACCGCTCATCCATTCGCAGCCGATGCGAACGAGTTGATCCGCACACTCAATGAGCAGCGACTGCTCGATGGTGTCGGACCATTGCTGCCCGCCAGCATGAGCATCCGGCTTCCACGAGATGCGTCAGGGCCGCATCCGAGCGAACGGCTTGCCAGCATGATCATCGAACACGATCGCTTGGCTGATGTGTCACTTGATGAATTCGGCATTGAATGTGCGGGTGTGCCCAACGTCCAAGTGCTCGCACTGCTGTTGAACCTTGAGGATCGTGGTCCCACTGAGCATGTTCAGTTTAGTGCATCGCTTCGCTATTGGATTGCTGTCGCCAGATTCGTGCTGGAACTACTTGCAGACCAACGCTTCATTCCAACGCTGTATCGAGCTCGTGGTGAGAATCTGCGGGCAGCATGGCAGCCCTGGCTGCATGACGACGGAGTGCGGGCGCGGGTGGGCGCGCTCATTGTGGCCATGCCGCCCGTGTGTCGAGCCACGGTGGATGACAAGCTAGCCAGTCCGTGGCTGATTCTCAGTGATGCCTTGCAGGCCATGACCGACGCAACTGTGCGTCATGCGCTTATCAACGAGCGTTTCGGCGAGGCGCTGGAAGATATCGAACCGGCGATGGATCCGCATGCGGCGTGGTTGAGTGGCCTGCTTGATGCCAATGACGAGGTGCCCGATGTCGAGCGGCCAGGCATGAACCTGTTGCGCGATGCCGGGCAGTGGGTAGGGCGATTGGATGAAGGCGGTCGTGGTCGTTCATTACGTTTGTGTTTCAAGCTCAATGAGCCAATCGAAACCATGATGCTCCCTGACAACGAGCCGGTTCCCGATGATGTGACGTGGCGATTATCGCTTCACCTTCAATCGACGGAGAATCCGGACCGCATCATTGATGCTGAGCAGCTGTGGGCGCAGCCGTCAGCCAGGCAGCGCGTCGGCGGTGAACCGGACGATCATCCCCAGGAATTGTTGCTGGCTGAACTCGGTCGGGCGAGTCAGATCTATCGGCGCATAGAAGATGCAATGTCCGAATCGGCACCAACCGGGATCGACCTGAACACGATAGAAGCGTACGACTTCCTGCGGGAGCACACGCCGGTGCTCGAAGAGGCGGGCTTCAAGGTACTCGTTCCATCGTGGTGGGATGAGCCGGCCAGTCGTTTGGGAGCGCGGTTGCAGATTGACTCGCCTTCGCACGAACAATTGCTCGCTCAGCACGATGACCCTGTTGCCTCCACAGCGGCGCAGGCCTCGGCAAGCACACTTGGTCTCTCAGCATTGGTGCAGTATCGCTGGCAAATTGCTGTCGGTGATCAGCCGCTGTCCATGGAAGAGTTTCAGCGGTTGGCGAACCAATCCACGCCACTTGTGCGTGTGCAGGGTCGTTGGGTGGAGATTCGCCCGGATGACATGCGCGATGCTATCGCATTTCTGGAGCATCGCCCGGGCGGTGAGATGACACTGCTTGAAGCAGTGCAAGTCGCCCACGGCGCAGAGGGTTCCAGCACCGGTCTTCCAGTGACAGGACTTGATGCCACCGGTTGGGTGGCCGATCTGCTCGGAGCATCCGAGGACCCGCAATCCGTACCCATGCTCGAACAGCCGGAAGGTTTCAAGGGGTCGCTCCGGCCGTATCAGAAGACAGGCCTGAGTTGGATGAGCTTTCTTGACCGCTTTGGTCTCGGTGCGTGCCTTGCAGATGACATGGGTCTGGGCAAGACAATCCAATTGATCGCGCTGCTCCTGCACGAACGAGAAACGGCGGATGAACTCAGCACCATTGGTCCGACGCTGTTGGTCGTGCCGACCTCCGTGGTGAGCAACTGGGTGCGCGAGGTGCAGAGGTTCGCGCCGAACCTGAGCGTCCATGTCCATCATGGTCCAACACGGCCGATGGGCGATGAGTTTCTGGAGATTGCCCGAGAGAATGATGTCATCATCACCACGTACGCGCTGGTCAGCCGTGATCGGAAAACACTTGAACGGGTGAAATGGCGGCGTGTCGCGCTGGATGAAGCACAGTACATCAAGAATCCACCGACCAAGCAGACTGCTGCAATTCGCGCGTTGGCGGCCGATCGGCGTCTCGCACTGACCGGTACGCCGGTTGAGAATCGACTGACGGAGCTGTGGTCGATCATGGAGTTTTGTAATCCCGGCTACTTGGGCAGTTCCAACGAGTTTCGTTCCCGCTTTGCTGTGCCCATTGAACGCCACCGCGATCAAGCTCGCGCCAACGCACTGCGTCAACTCGTACGGCCGTTTGTGCTTCGGCGGCTCAAGACTGACCCCAAGGTCATCACCGACTTGCCGCCGCTGGTGGAAACCAAGGAGTATGCCACCCTCTCACCTGAGCAAGCCGCAGCGTACGAACGCACCGTCAATGAAATGCTCTCTGCAGTAGATAACGCTGAAGGCATCCAGCGCCGTGGGCTGGTGTTGGCCACACTGGTGAAGCTCAAGCAGATTTGCAACTTCCCTGAGCAGGTGCTGCGATTGTCCGGTTCCGGTGGGCAGACCTCCGACACCATGCTGGCTGATGGCGTGACTATGGCCGGACTCGCACGCCGTTCAGGCAAGACTGCGCGGCTGCTGACGTTGCTGGAGGAAGTGATTGCCAGCGATGGCAAGGCATTGATTTTCACGCAGTTCCGGCAAATGGGTCACCTGCTTACGTTGATGCTCCGACACGACCTCGACTGCGACGCGCTGTTCCTCCATGGCGGCACACCGCAAGCCAAACGGCAGCAGATGATTGACCGCTTTCAGAGTCCGCAAGGTGCGTCGGTGTTCGTGCTTTCGCTCAAAGCTGGCGGGTTGGGCCTGAACCTGACGGCGGCAAATCATGTGTTTCACTTCGACCGCTGGTGGAACCCGGCGATTGAAAATCAGGCCACCGACCGAGCGTTTCGCATCGGCCAAAAGCGAAAAGTGCATGTGCATAAATTCGTCTGCGTAGGCACGCTTGAAGAACGGATCGACCAAATGATCGAGCAGAAAACGGAACTGGCGGAGAACATCATTGGTGCCGGTGAGCAGTGGATTACCGAACTGTCCACCGGACAGCTTCAGGACCTGCTGACACTTAGGCGATCCGCCGCAATGGAGGTGGATGGGTGAATCACTCCGGGCCCCCCGACGGCAAACAACAGACGCAGCCACCGCGAAGCGAGCAGCCACGCCGCATTCGTCACGGCATCAAACTTCGCGCTCGCGAGCATGTGCAGGCGGATAACTGGGTTGCCCAGCGATGGCTGAGGTTGCTGGATCGAACGTTCGATCCGGACATCCGCGCCGAAGGTATTACCTACGCCAAGGCAGGCCAGACCGCCACATTGAACATTGAGACAGGAGTGGTGGATGCACGCGTACAGGGTCGCGCCCCGCGTGCTTACTCGCTCGAACTGCGGTTCGAGCCCATGACCGCCCAACAGTGGGAGGCGGTCCTTGCCGAGATGGCTGGCGGTGCGATCTACGTGGCCCGATTGCTTTCAGGCGAGATGCCTCCGAATCTTGGGGAACTGTTTGCATCGCATGGAATTGAATTGGTTCCCACCGATCCATCCGAGATGGCCGTGAGTTGCACGTGTGACGAGCCAAACCCGTGTAAGCACGCTGCGGCCGTCGCATATCTGCTTGCTGAACGTTTGAACAGCCAGCCGCTACTTGTGTTCACGATGTACGGTATGCCCGCCGAGCAATTGGTGGAGCAGCTTCGCCAAGCCCGTGCGATTCACACGCACGGTGTGGCGTCAGCGCACAGCGATCCGTTGATTCCAGAATCACAGATCGAGCCGCAACCATTGGAGACGTGTCTTGATGAGTTTTGGCGGAACGGTTCGCAACTGGCGGAACTGGAAAAGGCCCCGCCACCACAGCACGTCGCCCATGCATTGCTGCGCCGCCTCGGTCCCTCGCCGATGAAGGGCCGCTTTCCACTTGTGGGATTGCTGGCCAGCATTTACGACACGGTCTCGCAGGAAGCGATCAAGATTCGCGACCGCGCTGAGCACATCGAGCCACCGGACGATGACCAATGACGGACCTACCAACTCAGCCAGCCCGGCCCGCCGCCGATAGAAGCATCGGGTCGAGAGGGGATGGGTTCGCTCGGATCAGCCAGTGGCGTGCGCCTGATGTGATTGCGAATGGGAAGTAGTCCGCCGCCGCTGTAGGTGGTGACGAATTTTCCGCTTGGCGACGGTCTACTTGAAGGCCGTTCGTCGGTC
>PWVT01000107.1 GCA_003562195.1 Phycisphaeraceae bacterium
ACAACGATCCTTCTCAGCAGGGAATTGCTTTAGTCTGCGGTGTCATGGAGCACATCGAAGAAGCGGGCGTGCATTCCGGCGACTCGTCATGCACCATCCCGCCGTACTCATTGCCCACATCCATCGTCAACCAGATCAAGGACCACGCGCGACGTCTTGCCGAGCAATTGAACGTCCGTGGCCTGATGAATGTGCAAATGGCGGTCAAGGACGAACAGGTTTACATCATCGAGGTCAATCCACGTGCCTCGCGAACCGTGCCATTTGTCGCCAAAGCCAAAGGCGTCGCATGGGCGAATATCGCGGCGAAGGTGATGATGGGCGCATCACTATCTGAAATGGGCATCGAGGAGGTGCCCGATGCCGGCTTCTTCGCCGTCAAGGAACCCGTCTTCCCGTTCAATCGTTTCCCCGGCGTGGATGTCATCCTCGGCCCGGAGATGCGCTCGACGGGCGAAGTCATGGGCGCACACCGTTCGCTTCCAGTGGCTCTCGCGAAGGCCCATATGGCAGCAGGTAACGCGCTGCCGACCGAGGGTAACGTGTTCCTGTCCGTTCGGGATTCCGACAAGGCCCATTGCGCTGAGATCGCCCGATCGCTGGCATCGATGGGGTTCACTGTGTTCACAACACAGGGAACGCATGAACTGCTGCAGAGCTACAGCGTGGATACGAAGGTTCTGCGGAAGATTTCCGAAGGCGCTCGGCCGAACATTCTTGACAAGATCGCCAACGGTGAGATCCAGCTCATTCTCAATACCCCGACGCGAAAAGGTGCGAACACCGATGAAGGCCGGATTCGCGCGATGGCTGTGCGAGCGGGGGTTCCGATGATCACCACCATCGCCGGCGCCCGTGCAGCCGTGCAGGCGATTGCGGCGCTGCGAGCCGGTGCCTGGTCGGTGGCTCCGATCCAAGAGTACTTCCCGGAACTGACGCGCAGCGAGTTTGCCCCGATCGAAGCCGATCCGCCACTCGTGGGTTCGCGCATGTAACCCCGTCTCCACTCCCGCGCGAAGCCCACAAGCGGCTACACTATCCGTCCAATGCTTGAGATCCTTCCCGAGTTTGACTGGCCGCAATTCATCACGTCAATGATCGTGATTCTCGTGGTGATTCACCTCTGTCTAGGTGCAGCCGCGTATCTGATCCTGCTTGAACGAAAAATCTGCGCATGGGTACAAGATCGGCTTGGCCCGAACCGCGTCGGACCGATGGGTCTGCTGCAACCGATCGCTGACGGCTTGAAGCTCTTTTTCAAGGAAGACTTCATGCCGCGCGGCGCAGATCGTATGCTCTTTATTCTCGCTCCCGCGCTGACTGCCATTTTCGCGTTGATCGCGTTCGCCGTGATCCCCTGGGCCGGCACGCTCGACACTTCGACAATTCCATTTGCAGAATCACTCGGCATTGCCGGCCACCACGTGAAGATCATGGCTGCGGACGTCAACATCGGCGTGATCTTCCTCATTGCCGCTGCGTCACTCGGTGTTTATGGCGTCACCATCGGCGGGTGGGCCAGCAACAACAAGTATTCCTTCCTCGGCGGCCTGCGCGCCGGGGCGCAGATGATCAGCTACGAGATCCCCATGGGCATCGCGCTGCTGACAATCATCCTCATGGCCGGGACAGTCCGCCCGGAAGCAATCGTCGGCCAACAACTTGAAGGCGGCGCGTGGTTCATCATCCATCAGCCCGTCGCCGCATTGCTGTTCTATATCTGCATGTTGGCCGAAGCCAACCGTGCCCCGTTCGACCTCGCCGAGGCCGAGCAGGAACTCATCGGCGGGTGGCACACAGAATACTCATCCATGAAATGGGCGATGTTCTTCCTCGGTGAATACGTCGGCCTCGTCATTACTGGCGCATTCTTCGTGGTGCTGTTCCTCGGCGGCTGGTCGATCAACCCGTTTCCGTTTGGCTGGGACATGCCGGCCGTCGCCGGATTCTGGCTCATCCTGCTTCAGTTCGGTGTCGTGTTGGGCAAGGTATTCCTGCTGATTGTCTTGACGATGATGATCCGCTGGACGCTGCCGCGGTTCCGCTTTGACCAGCTCATGCGACTGGCATGGGAGGGCATGATCCCAACGGCGCTGCTCGTGCTGTTGAGCACATCCTTCTTCGTGTACATGGGGTGGCTTGACATCATGTGGCTGGGTTCGATCGCCGTCATTGCCATCATCATCCTTGTGCATCCGTTCATGCCCAAGCAGGCAAATCCCAATCACCGCGTCAAGCTCATCGGCAGTCGCTTCAGTCCGGTCGACGACGCGTAAGCAAACGCGCTTTGCAAAAAAGAACAGACGCCGATCGGGTCGGAGCAACGATCGGCGTCTGCAGCAATTCAATGACTTCTCCACACTGTACGCGCTGAACACCGGTGCGCACAAGTGCAATACGAAAACATATTCAAAATAGTCTTGCATGTAATCGGCAATGAAGCAAGCGCAGCTTTGCGCAAATTCCACTCCACGCGTATCATTGCTTTGTGCAAAAGGGAATCGACATTCTCGGTGGACTGTGGGAGCTGTTCCTACTTGGATGCAAAACGCGGTTTCGCTTCAACGGACCATATTGGCAATGGCGTTACGAAACCGCGTTTGGCACGGACACTTCACGCATGCCATCCAAACGCGAACGACGCCGCGCCATACTTCACTATGGCATCTGGGTGTACCGCACGAAACGCAGCCGGTAGTCTCGTTCAAGAGTGAGTACGTAAGCGGGGTGTTTCTGCATCTGCCTCGCGCTGCAGGTGATGCGCTGCCCGCCAGAGGTCATACGCTACCCGATCCAGCCACAAAAACGCTTCAAGCACGCGGACACTGTCGGTTGGTTTCGCCTGACCGGCCGCAGTCTGCTCCAGCAGAGCCGTGCGGCTGGTCGTGCGCGTACGCGCAATTGTCTCCGACAATTCAGCAAGTTGCGTCGCAATCTGAGACTCTTCGGTCTCATTCATGATCTCAAAGAGCTTGGTCATGTTCGACTTCAGATCCTCGTTGCGCTCAATCAGCGCCACCGCCGGTTCGCTCCGAAGCGACACAAGCAATTGAGCCAAATGGTCAGCGGCGTGGAGTGAGGCAAGCTGGCGTTCATACACCCCGGACGTCGTTGCGGTAGCCGAGAGCTTTCCCTGAAACTTTTGCGTTTCAACAAGACCGTGCTCGATCTCGTCGATCCGGCGCTTAACCTGTGTGCGTTTCAGTTTGTGCTTCATGCGAGCTTCGAAGACTTTCACCGACTGCCGGAGAATATGCAGTAACGTTCGACGGACCGCTTCGCTGGCAACTGATGGCACTTCGATCGAACTCGGGTCCAGATTTCGCGTGAGCGTCGGTTGCGACTCCGGCACGATTCGCATCACCAGCGCGGCAAACCACCGCGTCAGCGGAACGAACACTGCCACGCCGATAATGTTGAACGAAGTGTGAAACGCAGCAAGCGCAACCGCATCCGGGTGCTCAGCATCACCTGCGACCCTTCGTGCAATCCACAGAAACGCCGGCAGAAGCGCTAGGGCAATGCACGCCGTCAGCAGATTGAAAAGCGTGTGCGCCACAGCCGTGCGCTTGGCGGGCACCGATGCCCCGATGACAGCAAGCATGGCTTTCACCGATGTGCCGATGTTCTGGCCGATCA